>NZ_JACJEY010000249.1:0-236 GCF_014164295.1 Pseudoalteromonas sp. SG43-7 | reverse complement strand
TATTAATTAAACGTGAGGTTTTATATGTGGTGGGTGATACTGGACTTGAACCAGTGATCCTCGCCATTATTTGTGAAGGGTGGCGATGCTCTTTTTTTCAACTGAGCTAATTATTAATTAAACGTGAGGTTTTATATGTGGTGGGTGATACTGGACTTGAACCAGTGATCCTCGCCATTATTTGTGAAGGGTGGCGATGCTCTTTTTTTCAACTGAGCTAATTATTAATTAAACGT
>NZ_JACJEY010000248.1:0-236 GCF_014164295.1 Pseudoalteromonas sp. SG43-7 | reverse complement strand
GCATAAAGATTAAGTCAATTTTATCCAGTCTCTAGAGCATATGCTTTTAACCGTATCAGGAACAGAAATGAATTTATTCCACGCTTGCGAAACCTGTTCGACTATTTCTTTATAACCACTAAACACACGATTAGATAAACAGTGTTGCCGTATCCAACTCCATACTTGCTCTATTGGATTTAACTCCGGGGAGTAAGGCGGAAGTTTTATTAGCGTGACATTATTGAATGGTTTTA
>NZ_JACJEY010000247.1:0-238 GCF_014164295.1 Pseudoalteromonas sp. SG43-7 | reverse complement strand
ATCTTTCGATATTGAATTGACTGTGCCGAAGCAACTTATAAATAAGTTACTTCTGTTGGTCACTCAGTTTCAATTGAGACTCTAAATTTTTTGCCTTGCTTAGCTATCTAAAAGAAAGTTAAGCTTGGCTGTTAGAACTCAATCTGTACGAGTGCCCACACAGATGATTGCTTTATATTGTTAAAGAACGTTGCGGTTAAAGTTAAACTTCATCTCGCTAGGGCTGCGCATATTACGC
>NZ_JACJEY010000246.1:0-239 GCF_014164295.1 Pseudoalteromonas sp. SG43-7 | reverse complement strand
TTACTTGGGCTGACGGTAAGAACCGTTCAGCGGTGGATTGAAGCAGACGATATGACTGACAAGCGAACGAGTACGAAAAAACGGCCGCCAAACCGTCTCACAGAGTTAGAGCGGCAGCGTATTATCAAAACAGTCAATTCAGCTGAGTATGGGCATTTACCGCCGAGCAAAATAGTGCCCAAGTTGCTTGATAAAGGGGTATGGATAGCATCCGAGAGTTCGTTTTATCGGGTTATGAA
>NZ_JACJEY010000245.1:0-239 GCF_014164295.1 Pseudoalteromonas sp. SG43-7 | reverse complement strand
CCCGTTTGGGTTGTATGGTTAAGTGACTAAGCGTACACGGTGGATGCCTTGGCAGTTGGAGGCGATGAAGGACGTATTAACTTGCGATAAGCCTAGTCAAGCTAGTAAAAAGCGCTTGAGACTAGGATTTCCGAATGGGGAAACCCACCTGCTTGCAGGTATCGTTAACTGAATACATAGGTTAACGAGGCGAACGCGGAGAACTGAAACATCTAAGTACCCGTAGGAAAAGAAATCAA
>NZ_JACJEY010000244.1:0-240 GCF_014164295.1 Pseudoalteromonas sp. SG43-7 | reverse complement strand
TATATCTAGCTCAATTCTAAAACACCAGTAAAATCAACTACTTAAGTCCGATACTATTCAGTATTGGACTTAACACCCATATAAACACACCCCAGCTTAGATAATTAATTGATAGCCTATAATTTGTACGAGGCGTTATGTTGAGTGTTTGCGGCCTGTAAAATAGCGCAGCACAGGCCGACCCGATAGGGCACGTAACATAATGGCAATTATAGGCTCATCAATGACCATACAAAAAGT
>NZ_JACJEY010000243.1:0-241 GCF_014164295.1 Pseudoalteromonas sp. SG43-7 | reverse complement strand
GAACCACTGAGTGCACAGCAACGAGGTGACTTACTCGAATTAATCGATGCGCGGTATGGGTATAAATCACACATAATTATAAGCCAGCTACCACAGGAAAACTGGCATGAAATGATAGGAGAATCGATACGAAAACAGTTAAATAAATTGACTGATGATGATCAGTTAAGCTAATTTAAAAACGGCTCTACAAAATGATAAATCAAGTGATCAAAGCTGATGAGAATCGGTGATCAAAGTC
>NZ_JACJEY010000242.1:0-242 GCF_014164295.1 Pseudoalteromonas sp. SG43-7 | reverse complement strand
ATGCAGCTAACGCTGCATTGAACCACGAACATAGACTGAAGACAGGTGCCACGACGAACTAAGTAAGGTTTGCTCTGTTACTAGAAATAGTAATAACCAACGAATATCAGCAAGATAACCGACGAACTTACTTGCTTCATCCTATGTATTAACTCGCTCTAATTCGAGCTGAAGTAATTATGGCTTAAAAAGTTAGGCAAGGATCAGTGTGTTTAACTTGACAGTGGGAGTCATACCAACGC
>NZ_JACJEY010000241.1:0-242 GCF_014164295.1 Pseudoalteromonas sp. SG43-7 | reverse complement strand
GCGTTGGTATGACTCCCACTGTCAAGTTAAACACACTGATCCTTGCCTAACTTTTTAAGCCATAATTACTTCAGCTCGAATTAGAGCGAGTTAATACATAGGATGAAGCAAGTAATGTCGTCGGTTATCTTGCTGATATTCGTTGGTTATTACTATTTCTAGTAACAGAGCAAACCTTACTTAGTTCGTCGTGGCACCTGTCTTCAGTCTATGTTCGTGGTTCAATGCAGCGTTAGCTGCAT
>NZ_JACJEY010000240.1:0-243 GCF_014164295.1 Pseudoalteromonas sp. SG43-7 | reverse complement strand
TTGATTTCTTTTCCTACGGGTACTTAGATGTTTCAGTTCTCCGCGTTCGCCTCGTTAACCTATGTATTCAGTTAACGATACCTGCAAGCAGGTGGGTTTCCCCATTCGGAAATCCTAGTCTCAAGTGCTTTTTACTAGCTTGACTAGGCTTATCGCAAGTTAATACGTCCTTCATCGCCTCCAACTGCCAAGGCATCCACCGTGTACGCTTAGTCACTTAACCATACAACCCAAACGGGTCTT
>NZ_JACJEY010000023.1:0-68043 GCF_014164295.1 Pseudoalteromonas sp. SG43-7 | reverse complement strand
GAAGAAATAGTCGAACAGGTTTCGCAAGCGTGGAATAAATTCATTTCTGTTCCTGATACGGTTAAAAGCATATGCTCTAGAGACTGGATAAAATTGACTTAATCTTTATGCCGATTGGTATAACTAGCTCTGCATTCATGATGTTCCCCTGTTAAATGCTGTTTATATAAATGTACCATCTGAATAAAAAAACGACAGGGAATTTTTAGTAAATTTTTGCCATAAAAAAGCCCCTCTCGGGGCAATTGGTTGGTTAGAATAGCTCGGGTTGTATTCGCTTGGTTTCAGCGGCGTGTACAGCGCGAACAATCTGGTAGATGCGTTGCTCAGATAGGTTGTATTTCTTAGCAAGCTCTGTGTGGTTGTTACCTCGAAAGTCTTGGTAAATTTGGTTGTGCTTAAGTATGGCGTCAAGCCCAACACCTTTAGGAATATAAACGCTCATGCCACCGCATTGGTGGCGAAAGTCATCAACTATTAACGTAGCCAGTTTAGTGGCCTGTTCTTCGTCAATCTTATTCTCTAAAAGCATACGCTCAATTGAGTCTAACAATATCAATAGAGTTTCAGCTGTTTGCGCTTTGCCACTCATAGCTAGCTCCTGTACTTGGCTAGGTTCTCTTGCCACTTCTGGGTTGACTCTTGCAGTGTTTCAGGGCGTTCGACTTTCATTTCGATGGCCTGATTGGCAGAGACAAACTTTTTAGATGTTTGGCTGTTTAAGAACTTTTGTTGCTCGGTTCCTAGCACCTTTTGTAAGTAGGCGTGATCATCACCCATACGGCGATAACCGTTGCGCTCCCAGTGGTCACGAATGCTGGCGACAGTAATGGTTAGTGCTTGGGTAAATACCGCTAAATCGTGCTGTTTAGTTAGCTCTATTATGTCCTGGCTTAACTTTAATTGGCGGGCGTGTGATAGGTCTGATTTGTCCGGCGTGAACAATTGAACATAATCAGCCAACGCCGCACTTGCTTGCCCTGGTAACGCAGTGTAAATGCACAGCAGTTCGTCAGAGGCTTTGTTGTGTGCAATCGCTGATATATCTAATAAACCTCGGCAATGAGGGCATTTAGCTAGTTTTTGCATTGCCTGCCTCCTTAGCTTGATCCACAGAAATACCAAAGCGCTTAATAAACTCGTTGCAGTCTTCAAAGGCTTGCAAAATTGTTAGGTACCGCGCACGTTGCATATTAACTGGAATATTTAAACGGCTTGCTTGCAAGTTGGTTTGAACGGCAAACATTTCTGTTGAGTCGTCTAGTGATTCCATATCAAGGTCTTTGTAGTAGCGCAAAACAGCCGCAATTTTTACCGTCATCGCTTGTTTCATTAAGCGTAAATGGTAGCGTTTTAAACGTTCAATTAGCTCATTTGAAATAGGGGCCATCCAGTCTAAGCGCTCAATTTCTTTGCCATCATTCAAGCTTTTTGATTGCTTAACACACCAGTTTTCAAGGGCAATATAACTGCCGTTTTCAAGCAGCTTATGTGCTTTCATCATGGTCCATACTTGGCCTAGTTTTTTAAGCCTGGGCTCTTTATCAAGTAAGGCTTGATCAATCTTACGTTTAACTGGCTTTTTCTTTTTAAAGCCGAGCTTTTCCATGCCTTTAATTACTTTATCAAGCTGCTTTTTATCCATCTTAGTGGTGCTGTCGATACCCGCCCAGACTTTAAGGTTCGCACGGTAAACATCATCGTCCATATTGAGATCACGTTTAGCGATTTGGATAAGCTGAATTAACTTTTTCACGATGCAGCCCTCTTCACTAGTTCAACGTTCTCTAATTTACGAGCATACATTTGCTTTCCATATTTGATTGAGCAACTACCTTTTTCAGTATCAACTCGTAATACTTTTCCTTGCCTTTTTGAAATTTGGTAACTACAGCCAGTTCTCCTCACTAACACAAACTCAACCTTATCGCCTTCACTAATATTTATACTATTCATTGGTTACTCCAAAGCCGCCCGTAGGCGGCATACCGTTAAGCGGATTGTTTTACTGGTTCGTGCACAGCCAAGGTTTCTTCTTTGATAAAGGCAACCTTTGATCCTGCGTTATTGATTTTTGCTTGATTAAAGCTGTTCAGCGCTTTTTTGTATGATGGCGAAGTGATCATAGGGTAATCATTTACGCGTACTTTATAAGTTATTGTACTCATGCTGACTCCTCCACATCACTTAAATGATCAACAGGCACATGCACCGGTTTAATAAAAAATTGCTCTTTTTGATTAAAAGTAATGCCTTCAATGCCTTTAACTTGTTCACGGTGTTTAATGAGGCCTGTTTTATTCACAGATGTTTTAACGCTAAGCAAATCGGTAAGTTTTAATTGCTCTTGTAGCTTTGCTAACGCGTCGATCACATCTTGGCCGTTCTTCACTGTGACAGATAACGGCGGTGTGCGGGTGCCAATTTCGCCTACTGTATAAATGCGCGATTTTTTACCCGCAGGCACTATGTCTTGCTGGTTGGCGCTAAAGAATATTTGAGCTGATTTACTCAATACTTTAATTTCGTTATTGATTGCCGTGGTGGTCTCTTTTAACGATGTTTTGGCATCTTCAATCGTCTGATTGGTTTGTGCAGTCGCTATTTCGAGCCTTGTTTGCAGTTGGCCAATGCGGAATATGGTTTGTTCTAATTCGTCTGAGCTGCTTACAGACAGCATATCGTCTGATTTTACGCGGCGGTTTGTTGGTTTAGCCATGGCGTTTATCCTTCATATTGTGGATTTGAGTTTCAAGTTTGTGGGTTGCGTCTTGCAGTTGCGCTAAAGTACTTAGTGCATCGTCTTTACGTCCCGCTAAAATTTCGCCATTAACCAGCTCAGTTAATTGTGCAATGGTATAAATTGATGGCGCGGTATTTTGGGTTAATCGGGTAGTGCTAATTTGGGCTGTTGCACTGTTCATGGTTTATTCCTTACGCTGCTTTTTCTTGTAACCAAGCACGGGCAGCGGTGATCACATCGGCTTCGTTATTACCACTAAATGGCAAACCAATATCAGCTATTACCGCTTGTGCTTTAGGGGTTAGGTTCTCGATGGTAATGCGCGTCGTTATCTCAAATTGCAGTAAGTACTTAGCGCGTTCTTTTTCTGTTTTTAACTGGCTCAAAAGTGCCTTGTCAAAATCAGTAATTGATAAAAAGGCCATGTTAGGCTCCTGGGTTATGTTGAAGTTTTTGAAAAATCGCGCTTACGTATTTAGCCTGATGAATTGCATCATCAAGGGCGTTGTGGCGAGTGCCTTCAAAAGGCATATCTGTTTTAGGATCGAAGTTAAAAAGGCGGCGGCCTAAATCCACAATAGTGCGTACATCACGGTCACCAAAGTACGGCCACGGTGTTTTCATTTGGCAAGCATCAAAAGCGTTACGAACAATCGCGTTATCAAACGTTGCTCCATTCCCCCAAATTTTACGAGCTTTAAAGTTTTCAATCTGGCTTACCCATTGGTCAAACTCGCCTAACGCTTCCGCCAATGGCAATACATCATCTGTAAGTAGCTTTTGGCGTGCTTCATCATCTTGCTCTAACCACCAAAGTACGGTTGATGCATCCATTTCACATAGCGTTGCAGAGCTGGTTAAATCTACATTCACTTCAAAACCCGCACCAATGTCACCAGTCATTGGGTCAAAAAAACATGCACCAATTGTAATAATTGCTGCCCGAGGTCCTTGCCCCATACTTTCAATATCTAACATCACATCTTTCATAACTAAACCCTCACGTATTCTTCGGCAAGTTCTGCCGTAATTCGGTCTTCGCCTAGGTCGGCCGCTTCGTTCATTAGGTTTTTCATCAGCGTGTTTACATTGAGTGGGTAACTCATATCAACGGTTTCATCAGGGCGGCCAGTGGTGCGGCCAAACTTGCGAATACCACGCAGCGCTTGCTGCATTTTTTCAATAGCGGCGGGTTCAATCACTTTCTCAGGTACCAAGTTGGCGGCTTTGAGTTTGTGATCAATGTATTCTTTAAGCTCAGTACCAAGCGGCGGCACATTTAGCTTATTTACGCGGTATGCAAATTCGCGCACGTTCATTGAGCTTAAAACTTTGTCCAACTCGGTTTGGCCAATAATGCAAATACCAATTAACTTAGTGAACCCTTCGCTTAGCTCCCACAGCACCTTTAATTGCTTTATGGTTTCTTCGTCTAGGCGGTGGCCTTCGTCAATGAGTAAAATATGGCGGTTGCCAGCGTTACAGCTGCGGGTAAGTTCATCGCGTATAATCGAATCACGGTCTTCACTGCTGCGTGGTAGCTTTGTAATGTTTAATTCGCGGCAGATTGCCTCACTAATTGAGCTTGAACCAATCTTCTTTTTATCAATCCGTGCAGGGCGTATAACCCGAATGTTAGGGTGCTTAGCGCGTATTTCTTCCATGGTAAAGTTCATCATTACAGTTTTTCCGCTGCCGCATTCACCCACCAGTGCCATTAAGGTACCTACCTTTGCACAGTTAATGATTGACTCAACCACATAGCGCTGCTGCGCACCTAAATACACATGATCAATGCTGTAAATTTCGTTATCCCATGGGTCGTTAAAAATTTTAAAATGTTGTCTTGCTCTTGGTGTAAGCATTTGTGCCTCCGGTAATTCAATGACTATGTGCCCGTTAATTGAGTCTTCGTGACCAATGATCAGGCGTTTGGTTTTATGTGCATGTTTCCACTGGCTGCCTGTGGTCACCGCGTTGTTATGTGGATCATCCAAAAATATTTGGTAAACGTTGCTCTCAACAATTAAGCCGTTTTCAATGGCGAATTTTTCTAAGCCTGCCTTGAGTGCTTCACGCGGTAACGTGCGTTTAGGCCAGTCAGACTTAGTGACTATTTTGTTAAGCGTGGCCTCGCTGGTTTTAACGTTTGCATTTAGGTTTAACCACTGAGCTAACTGCTTATAAGTAATGCCACGGTTAGCCATCATGCGGCCTAGCTTTATCTTCCATTTTTTTTGGCTTAACTTCTTTTTATGCTCGTTGGGTTCGCTCATGCCACCTTCCTGTATTGCGTTGGATAGGCGGCTAGCACGCGGTTAAAAAACTCATCGCGTTCTTGCTCGTCATTAAAAATGTACTGGCCTTTTTCGTCGGCTAGTTCCGTCCAGCGTTTTGAATCAACCAACTTCACATGCACCATATACACGGTGCGAGTACGGCCAGACACAACGTTAAACGGTGCTTTTTCGGCTTTGCGTAGTTGGTGCTTTTTACTGTTTCCCATGGTGGTAACTCCTAACGGGTAAAATTAACCACGTTTAAGTGGTTTGGTTTGTCAAAGGTTGCTAGCTCGTCAAGTAAGCTAGGTAATTGGCTTGCATCAATACTGCGATCAGCAAGGTAGATTTTTTCTTCAGGGGTAATAGGTGTGCCGCGCTTTGCCACAATGGCTTTACGTAGTGCAACGCCGGCTAAAGTGTGTGTTGGTTGCTGTAAGCCGGTATCAACTTGCTCACCACGAACACGCATAAAGTCAGGTGTTTGCAGCTCGTTTAAGTGGCTGTGTGCATCTAGCGCACCACCAAACGGCACTGCTTTTTTACCGCGCTTAGCTTTTACTATTTCTTCATCGCTCATGCCTGGATAAGCACCACGCTCGGCTTGCTTACGGGCAATATCTAACGAGGTATCTTTAGGGGCTTTCATTTGTTGGCCAATCACTGCGCCGTTTACATCAAAGCCCGCTTCGTCGGTTTCAATGGGGGCCACGGTATGTATTTGCTGCTCGCCTTGGTGCTTGCAATACACTAGTACTTCGCCACGCTCTGATAACGCCATAGGCAGCACTAACACTTTTAAGCCTTTGTAAATGCCAACCAGGCCATCAAGCGCATACTTTTGGCTGCGTTTAACGCCCGGGTGAACAAACGTGATCGACAGGTCAGGCCTAACCATGCGGGTTTCTTCTTTATGGGTAAGTAACCAGCGGCAAATATCTTCGCTTGGTAGGTCGCGTACTTTGCCGTGCGCCATGCGTTTCATCCAAAACTCATAACGGCCTTTACCGTGGCGGCTATGTTTGGCTGAGTAATGCGGTATTTGATCTGCGTTGTAGGCGTTCTGCCATGCAATAGCATGCTCGTTTAGCTCCGCAACGCTGTTTACTGGCTCAAACATCAAACGCGACTCAAACAGTTTTTCAACTAAGTTATTGGCGTTTTCTACTTGGCCTTTAGCGCGTGCGCGGCCCACTTCGTGATCAATCACATCAACGCTTAATGCATCCAGGGCGCGAAGAACTGCCCCCGCTGTATTGGCTGAACCTTTATCCATTACTAAAATGTCAGGCAGGCCACGTACTGGGCACTTTTCATCGTTGTGCAAACCCCAGCACCACAGCAAAAAGTCATACAGGTTTGCCATGGTTTCACCGGCGCTTTCGTAATAGCGCACACGTACCGCACCAGAATAGTGATCAGTTAATACATAGCGCCATACGCGCAGGTTTTTTATCTTTTCAAGGTTTTCAGGCTTGTTTTTGTAAAACTCGTCATCGCTCATAAAGCGTTGCACACGGCCTTTTTTACCGCCTGGCGGGTAGTAAATTAAGCACAAGCTTGGGTCAACCTGATGCACATGGTTTGGGTAAAGGCTACGCAGCTGCACATGCGCGGTGCTTTGGGTAAGCATTTTTGCGGTAGCGTTTTGCTCACGTAGTAAACGCCTAACGGTGCTGTTACTTTTAAACTCACAGCCATTAGCCGCTAATATGCTTACGGCATTGGGCGTTTCAACAATTTGCTTACCATTTTTACGATTACCCACAGCCAGCATGGCTTTAAGCTTATCTAGGCTTTCAGGGTCTTGGCTGCTGTTACCTTTGTCAGCTCGCGGTTTACGGCCACTGCTGTAACCGAGTTTGGCTAACTCGCGGTAAAAGGCATCTTTACTTAGCCCAAGTAGCTGTTTAGCTTCAGCTAAAATAGTGCCTTTTTCGCCATGTTTGGCGTTTTCGATACGCTGCTTAAAACCAAGTAAAATTTCGTCAGCCATGATGCTTACTCCTCGTTGCTCATGGCGCTGTCGTTAAGCTCTTGCAGTACATCAAGGCTAGGGCGCATTTTTGGTAAGTAACCCTCAAGCATGTTTGAGGTTTCAAGCCACGCTTGGGCAAAGTCTTCCGCAAGGGTTTTAAAGCTATGCAGTAAACCTGCTGCTAAGTACTCGGTTACTTGGGGTGATAAGTTATCGTCATCTAAAAAATGCTCACGCAGTGCCATTAAGCGGCTTAGCGATTCAACAGCGTTGCTTTCGTACTTGGTGGCTTCAAATAATAGGTGCTTGGTTTGGTCTACCCAGGCGTCAGCCTTAAACTTGGTGCTTTCAAGTTCATTTTGGTAGTCCATGGCTTTCATTTGGTAGTCGTCCCGCATACGAACGGCTACTTGGCGTTGATCGTCAATCTCTTTCGCTTTTTTCTTTTCAGTATCAAGCTCTTTTTTATGCTGCGCTTTTAGGTCAGCGATAAGGTCTTTAATAGCTTCTTTATCGCCCGTCTCTACTGCTTCAGATTCAATAACGAGCGTTTGTTCATCTTCAGGTAGTTGACGTAATGCGCGAAGGTCTCGATAGCCTAGCCCTAATTGTTGTGAACGTTCTAAGAACTGTTCGCCTAAAATGTTGAGGTTTGCTAGACGTTCATTAATTGTTTTTGCAGTGAATCCTTGAAAATGTATGCAGAACTCTTCAAAAGTGGAAACCTGTTTCTGTTTTCCATTTTCATCAAAATATAGTAACCCTTTGTATTCTTTTGATTCTTTTATACTCCCGATTACTTTTAGCTCTGCAATTTCGGAAATTTGTTTCATGTAATTGAAGGCTGTAGCTTGCCCTGATTGCGTTAGTACTGCCTGTTTGGCTGCTAACACCTCTTTGCCTTTGAAAATTTCTTGTTCTTCAGCTGCTGTTATCTCAGTTGATTTACTCATTTAAAGCTCCATTGATAGATATTTTTAAACGCTATTGCATTTAATACATTGCCTTTGGGAAGTTGCTCGGTTGAGCTGCTCATAGCGCAAACTCCTCAAAGCGAAAAGCCTCGTCTAGCGCTCTTTGCATGGCTGAATTATTTGCACACTCTTTGCGGAAACGCGTTAAGCTTGCTTGTTCATAGCGGTTGAGTGCTTGGTGCTTTTGCTTGTGAACAAGTGGCCTAATAAAGTGGTGGCGTAATACCTCTTTGTGTGCACTTATCCATTCGTCTAAATCGCCTAGCCAGCTATTCGCAATAGTGATGCTAAAGCGGTAATAACTACTGTGAGTTTGGCTATCAACAATTACTCCATGTTCAGCAAGGCTTTTAAGTAAGTTGTGTTTTAGTGCAATAAAATCGTGCGCAGCGTCGTCTGGAGAAAACTCAATCATTGCGTCGAACAACTCTAGCCATTCGCTTAATTGCTCAAGGGGGATTTTGCCGCTGTCAAGCACGCCTAAATAAATAGTGCAGCTCATACGATCGCTCCATAATTTCTACGGTCTTGTTCTAGTTGCTGGCTGCGCTGGGTAATCGCCAGCTGGGCGCTATTGGCTAAGGTGATTAGGGCTGGTCCTAAGCGCACTTTGTTTTGATCCCATGGGCAGCTTTCTGCAAAGCCAGCGTGGATCAGGTTTTTAATAACTGCCGTTGCCTGTGATTGGGTGATGTTTAAACGCTTAGCCAATTCGCCAGGGCGCAGACCATCGGCTTCATAACCGCTGAGCGCTTTAATGGCGTTTAGGCCGCGCTGCATGGTGGATGAAATATATTGATCGCTCATGCTGAAACCTGCTTGCTTTGGTAGAACTCGCGGAGTTCCTTAACGCAGCTAGGGCATACACTGTCAAATTCAAAATGAGGGCTGTTTAGCTGGCGCCAGCCTTGGTTATTTGAATAAGTAACAAACCAGTTCTTTGCCACTCTGGAACTTTCAATATGCTTACAGCAGTCGCACTTAATGTTATGAATTGCTGGCACGCAACGCATAGGCGCTATGGTTACTTGTTCGCTGGTGACGTTTTGAGTTAGTAATTTCATGCTTTGTATTCCTTATTAGCCATTGCTTTTAACTGCGCCATAGTCATCAAAAACACCGTTTTAGTGCTACTTGGGCGAAATTTAGACGGTTCTTGGTCTTTGATAGGGGCAGTGTTCATGGCTTTTGCTCTTAACTAATGGGGTTCGTGGATTAGGTCAAAACAGGCTTGGGGTTCGTCAAGCTTTTCGGCTTCGAGCTTTTGATAAGCCAGTTGTTGCATTAACAAAATTATTTGCTCTGCCACATATTGGGCATTGCCTGCACCTTCTTCTAACTGCATCACCATGCCGATCACTTGGTTAGCAAATAGGTTTAAATGGGTAAGGTTGCTGTTACTTGGTTTTTTACCTTTGGGCATATCAACAATAAGTTTGTCTAGGCTATGCGCCATATACATTAGCGGGTATTCACGTCCTGTTGCTGCCATGTACGGAATAAGTAAGCTGGTGGGCATATCGCCGCTGCCTAAATGCTTGTAAAGCATATCGGTGCTAATACCTGTTCTGTCGGCGATGCGTGGCACACTCATTTGACGCGTTGCTTGGGCGTGCTCTTTACATAGTTGGAGTGCTTCGGGCAGGCTACGGGCAACAATACGACCCCACTGACGGCGTTTTGGCTTAGTCATGAGTCGCTCCTTTTGGCAAGCAAAAAATAGCTAAAACGGCATTCCAAAAACAAACAATTTTTGGAACTTCACTTTGTACATTGCATAGCGCTACGCTGGATATAACACCAACACCCAAGGGCGTAACATGCAAACATACACCGTAAACAATATATTGATTTGGCTGTGCATAGACGATAAAGCCATTCAACACACTCCCTTTACTTTGTGCAGTGCTGTGGCACTTAAACAATTGATTATTGACTTGAGCCGCAAGCGGTATATGCAGCGGCGTATTGCTGTGCGCACACTGTACAAGCAACGTAGCAATCAGTTGCTGAGCTTGATGTGGTTGTGTGAGCAGCGACGAGCGCATTTTAGTCATAATAGTGATCCTGTTGGTTCGATGGTTGACTTAGTGATTAATTGGTTACTTAGGCCTTACGAGGCTAATAACTGTTTGAGCTCTTCAACGCCTTGCTGGCGCAGTGCCCCCTTTAAAAACTTAGGGCGAGAATACGATTCAACATCAGGGAAAATTTCTTCAACGGGTTTTTCAAGGAGTTTAGATATAGCTTTAGCAACGCGAAGGGATTGAGTGTGACCGCAAACCACACCCGATACAGTGGCAAGATTTACGCCCAAAGCATCAGCAAGCATAGACAAGCTGTAACCTTTGAGCTTAATAGCTTGTTTTATTTCTTGTGCTTTCATAGTACATTACCTTTTTGTAATTAATCCTTTTATGTAGTTTTGGCGAACAGAGCATAAAAGGGTTTAGTTAAGATTCGAGTTAAGTATAGGGTTCATATTTGCACCCTGTCAATATAAAAAGATAAATATATGAAACCTTTTTTATTACGAGAAAGAGAAAGGCTTAACCTAAAACAAAAAGATGTCTTTGAGTCTGTAGGTGTGAGTAAGGTAACTTACTACCGCTGGGAGTCGGGTTCTCCAATCCCATCAGACAAATTAGCAGAGCTTGGAAAGATCGGATTTGATATACATTTTGTAGTAACAGGCGAACACTCAAAAGGGTTAATTAATGAAACCTTTAATGAGCAGGTATCAAAAAAGAAGCAATTAGTAAAAGCGCCTAGCGCTGATTTTCTGCCTGCAAATCTATTTTATGTACCAGTTGTTGATGTAGAAGCGTCAGCTGGTCATGGCGCAATTGTGATCAGTGAAGAATATACTGATAAGAGCATGGTGTTTGATTGCCAATGGCTATCTAAACGCAACTTAAATAAGAGTAACTTGGTGGTTATAACGGCCAAAGGTGACAGCATGCACCCAACCATTATAAGCGGCGAGTCACTAGTGGTTGATACATCACCGTTAGATAACTTTGTAGATGGTATTTATGTAATAGACTTAGACAGCCATCTACTAGTAAAACGTCTACAGAGGCAATTTACAGGCGGTATTAAAATACTGTCAGACAACCCAGCCTACGAGGCTCAACTCGTACCGCAAGAAAGCTTAGATCAACTACACATAGTTGGCCGAGTTGTGTGGATGGGGAAAGATTTATAAAAGTTAAATTACGATATATGGATTTAATAGGATAAAAATAATAAGCAAGGATGCGGCAACACACTTCAGTTACCCCTCCTTATAATTTAAAAATAAAAGTTAGGAACTGCTATGGCAATAAAGCATGTGATTGTTCATCAGGTTAGGCGTGATAAAACAGGTGATAAGTTAACAATTCAATTACGCGATAAAGAAAATAGCCTTGATGGTTTAGCTGGAAAACTATCAGAAGATTTACTCGATTTATTTAGCAGTGCAAGCCTAAGTATTGGTGAGTTTCAGGTTTTAGATGATAAAGAAGCTCAACCAGTTTTTGAGCAAAAGCTTAATAAATTTTATGATGAAAAAAATAATTGTTCTAACTTCCCTGAGTTAACAAAAGTACTAGCGAAACGCTATGAAAGTATTCTTGTAAGCAAGCAGTTGTACTCAGTAAAAGGAGGGTATTTAGTTTTTTATCAATACGAAAGTAGAGGGAACAACTGGCTCGCAGTTGCAATATTAAATAAAACGGATGGAATTGATATTTCAAATAAATTAGATGTAATTCCAAGCCAAGTTTTAGATCTAAAAAAGTTACACCTCGGTGCTGCAATTAATCTAACACAATGGCAGAGTGGTCTTAGTACCCGTTATATACGTTTTAGAACAGGTCTTGCTGTTGAGGTAAGAGACTATTTCGAAGACTTTATTGGCTGTCAACGTGATAAAGAGGCCGCTAAGCAAGAAACTAAAGCTCTTAAAACAGCAATAAGAACTTTCGCAACTGAAAAATATGATTTTAACGAAGCACAAATTTCAGGAAAAGTTAGTGTTGCGCATGATTTTATAACAGAACAACAAAAGCTGGGTAACCAAGTACTTTTAAGCCAAGTTGCAAATCATGTTTTCCCTGATAAGCCTGATGAGTTTATCAAAGATGCTCGGGATAAATTTGACTTACCAGAAGACCTTGCGATTCATAAAGCAAGTTTACGCTCATATAAAAAGATATCAGGGCGTGGCAAAGGTATGGCAATTAGTTTTGATAGTGATATGCTCGGCAAAGAAGTTTTATATAAAAACGATATACTTACAATTAAAGATATACCAGCTTCGTTGAAAACTTCTTTAGATGAAGAACTTGCTGCAAGAGAAAAAGATTTAGGCTAATCATGTCCGCTAACATAACCGATGTTTACAGCATAATATTTAATAGGCTCCAAGATAAAGTTTTTGGAGCTGATACTATTATGGGTTGGTTACAGCTTGATGCTGAGTTACTAGCTTACTTAGAGATGCTGGAAAATGCTGAACTAACGGATGGTGGTTCATATAAATATACTAAAGCAGGTAAACCATTGGGGGAAAAAGCTTTAGAGTATATTAGTGAAAAGTTCTTTGCTGAGGATATTCTTTTTAAGGTGGAACTGCATCGTAGAAAAATACATAAGAGCTTTGTTGTATGTAATAACTGGAATGAATTATTAGCTTATGAAGAGTGTGTGAAGAAACCTGTCGATAGTGTTTTTTTTGTTGATAAAAATGAAGTTTTTAACAAAGTACAAAGTTCTGAAAAGTTTGTTAACTACCACAACGTCAGTAAAGTTTTTAAATTAATAAGTAATTTAGCTAAGGAAACTGAAGGGGGTGATAGGACAATATTTTATGAGCGACCTTTAGTATTTGAGTTCACGCTGACGGAAACTGATTTAGAGCATCCAATTGATCTCGATGTGTTAAATAAAATACTAGGCAAAGATTTACATAAAGAAGCAATTACTTGTTTGTTTTGTAAAGAGTTGGTGAGTTTTTTAAAAGATGTTGATGTTAAAAAGCGTTTTAGTTATTTGATACAACATTTGAGCTCGCTAATATTCAACGTTCAGCTGAGCTATCAAGGGTATGTTGAAAACTATACTTTTGATAAGGTAAGAAAAGAGTACCAAGAGAAACGTTCTGAGTATACTCAGAAAGTTTATGATGTATTTGATAATGTAGCAACAAAGCTTTTATCACTCCCTGCCGGTATTTGGTTTGCTACAACGCAAGTTGAAGCCAGCACTTTTGGCAGTATGGAGTTTGCTAAAAATGTTACAGTTTTAGTTACGGTTGCTTCATTGGTCGCAATTTTAGTTTTTAATTTATTCGGACAATTATCAACCCTTAAAGTGTTAAAAACAGAATATGTGAGTGTATTTGATCAATTAGCAATTAGTTTTGAAGATGATGCTACTGATATTCGTAAAGCTAAAAATGAAATTTTAAGTGCGGAAACCAAAGTACAATTGAAGTTAGGTTTTTCGATATTTGTCTCATTTGTTTTACTTGGCTTAACATTTTGGCTGTTTTGTAAAGCTTATAGTTAATCTCTTCTATTTAAGCCTTCAAAACCTGAACCTACAAAACCTGCTAATTAACCCCCATTTTTACTAAAACCCTTTAATTTAGCCCCCCAACAAATAGCGCCACACTGGCGCTATGAAAAAACTTATTCCAGCCGACCTTACCCCGCATTACAGCCGTGCCTTTTTATTTTGCATGGACTGGATTTATGAGGCAGAAGGAGGCGACTCTGATCATAGTGCCGATAAAGGTGGCCGTACTCGCTTTGGTATTAGCAAAGGCGCTTACCCTGGTGTGGATATACCTACTTTAACGTGGCCGCAGGCTATGCGTATTTACCACCGTGACTTTTGGCGGGGTAGCCGCGCTAAAGAACTGGCTGAGCATGGCTTACTTGAACTTGCCTTTTTACATTGTGATGCCGCCATAAACCACGGCGTGCCACTGGCCAATATGCTGTTACAGCAAGTACTGGGCGTAAAGGTAGATGGTATTTTAGGCTCGCGCACCCTTGCTGCGGCCATTAACCACAACCAAGAAGATTTACTGGTTGATTACTTTGCCCGCCGTGCCAGCAAGTACAGCCGCATTGCAGTGAATGACCCTAGCCAAATAACGTTTTTATTTGGCTGGCACCGCCGCCTATTTAAGCTTGAAAACCGCATTGAAAAAGCCACTACGCTGGAACCTTTTTATATTGGGGTTGCAGCATGAAGAGCATTCCACTTTATGAAAAGCGCGGTTATGACCTGCGCATTAGCACCTTTGCTAATGGCGAAAACCCCGACCCTCAAACCGTTTGCCCCACAGGCAACCCCACATTAAAGAACGCCTTTTTAAAAGGTTGGCACTCAATAACGGGTGTGCGCCTTGACGTAGAGGCGCGTGTTTTGAATTCAAAAAATACAGTAAGGAGTTTGCCCCGTGGACGAATACGTTAAGTGGTACCCGTGGGTGCAAGGTTTTGTGTTGGTGGTGTTTTTTGTGGTGGTTTACGCACTTAAAAAATCGTTTGCCAGCAAAGACGATGTGAACAGCCAAGACAAGCGCCTGCAAACCGTTGAGCAAACCTATGTGAAAAGTGAAGACTTTACCAAAGTGAATCAAACCGTGCAGCGCATTGAGGTTGAGATAAAAGATTTACCGAAAGACGTAAGTAGGTTGACCCAAGAAGTCACTAAGTTGCAGAGCGAAACCAAACACCTACACGATATTTTAAAGCGTATAGAGCACCCACTTAATTTAATTGTTGAGTCAAAAATTATAGGTGATCGAAATGGCAAGTGAGTTTCAGGTAGAGGTATGGCTGCTTTTTTGTTTGCTCATTGCGGGTGCATTGTTCTTTTTGTATGTGTTTTTTCGGCTTGGTTATGTACTGGGTATGTTTTTAGGTGCGTTTATTTTTAAACGATTTTTTAAGGATGGGGACAATGAAAGAGCTATTTGAAGCTGATCAGCGTTTAGTTATTTTGCGTGCCTTAGCTGAGGCCGCAGGCTATAGCGCTAACTGTAGCATGTTGAGCTGTGTGCTTAGCTCGTACGGGCATCAATTAAGCCGCGACAAAGTACGCGCGCACATGCGTTTTTTAGAAGACGTTAACACCATCACCATTGATGTGGTGGGTGATAAAACCTTAGTGGCTAAAATTACAGAGCAAGGGGCTGATGTAGCCGCAGGGCGTAAGTTTGTAGATGGCATTAAACGCCCAGCACCTGGGGGCATTTAATTATGGCACGCGGCAATAAGATAGAGCGCCTGCCTGATCACTTACGTGAAAACCTACGTGAAATGCTGGCAACCAAACAACACACCTGCCAACAAATAGCCGATGCAATTAACGAAGAGCTAGCGGCGCTATCTGGCGTGCAAACTGATGTTGAAAGCATTGATGACAATACCGTGTGGCGTGAAAAAAAACGTATTGAGAGCATTGCTGACGAAATACGCCGCAGCCAAGCCTATGTTGAGTCGTTATCTAAACAATGTGATTTAACCAGTATTGGTGACACTGGCCGCGTGCTTATGAGTTTGCTGCAAAGTGCGGCGTTTAAAACAACCAGCAGCTTAATGGGCGGCGAAGACCCCATTGATGCTGACACACTTAACGACCTTGTAATGGCCGTTGCACGCTTACAACGCAGTGCAAACCACAACGCCGACTTAGAAAAGCAAATAGCAGAAAAAGCCCGTAAACAGGCGCTAGCTGAAGCACAAGCTCAGGCTGAAAGCGCAGGTAAAGCGGCTGGTTTAAGTTCTGGCAATATTGATTTAATACGCCGTGCAATTGCAGGAGAGCGTTTGTAATGGCTATGAATGAAGAAGAATTAACAGCGATTTTATTACCGTATCAGGCGGAATATGTGTGGGATCAATCGCCGGTTATTCTTTATGAAAAGTCGCGTCGTATTGGTTTAAGTTGGGGCGAGGCGGCGGCCAGTGTGCTTGATGCCGCTGCAAGTAAAGCCGCTGGCGGCATGGATTGCTGGTACATAGGTTATAACAAGGATATGGCCGAAGAGTTTATTCGTGACTGTGCCAACTGGGCTAAAAGCTTTAACGAAGTATGCGGTGATGTAAGTGAAGAGATTTACGCTGATGAAGGTAAAGACATTCTTACCTATGTTATTCGCTTTGCTAGTGGCTTTAGGATTACCGCGCTTAGCTCGCGCCCGTCTAATTTACGGGGTAAGCAAGGGCGAGTAATTATTGATGAGGCAGCGTTCCACGATAACCTAGATGAACTAATAAAAGCGGCATTCGCGTTATTAATTTGGGGCGGTAAGGTACGCATTATTAGCACCCATGACGGTGAAGAAAACCCCTTTAATCTATTAATTAAAGAGTGCCGCGCAGGCACTAAGCCGTATAAGGTTTACCGCACAACGTTTAGAGAAGCATTAAGCCAGGGCTTATATAAACGCATTTGTGCAATGAAAGGCACAGAGTATAGCCAAGCACTAGAAGACGAATGGGCCAATGGTATTTATGACTTTTATGGTGATGGCGCTGCAGAAGAACTTGATGTGATCCCAAGTGCGGGCGGCGGTGTTTACATTAACCGCTTATTGGTTGAGCGCTGCCAGCACCCAGACAGTAAAGTGATCCGCCTAGAAAAACCGGATGACTTTGTAACGAACCCTGAGCGAACTAGCATTATTGGTGACTGGTTAATCGATACCTTAAAACCATTAATAGATGCTATGCCTGGGCAACGCACTGTGTTTGGCCAAGACTTTGGCCGTAGTGGCGATTTAACCGTACTTTGGCCCATGCAGCAGCAAAGTCACATTAAGTACCACACGCCTTTTTTAGTTGAGCTGCGCAATATTCCATTTGATTGCCAAGAGCAAATAGTGTTTTACCTGCTGGATAACCTACCGCTGTTTTTTCATGGCAAGTTTGATAGCCGTGGTAATGGCCAGTCGATTGCTGAAAAAGCCATGCAACGTTATGGCCCAAGCCGTATAGATTGTGTGATGCTGTCGCGCCCTTGGTACAACCAATTCTTTCCTAAATACAAAGCCGCGCTTGAGGGGCAGTTTATTACTGTGCCTGAAAGTGAAGATGTAGTGGCCGACCACCGCCGTGTGATTTTAGAAAAAGGCCAACCCAAAATGGATGATGGCCGCGACAAAGGCAGTGATGGTAAATGGCGACACGGTGATACAGCCGTTGCTGGGGTGTTGGCTAATGCCGCCACATTAGAAGAAGGCGAACCCGCCGCAGGTGCCACGGTTGCAAAAAATAAGCAGTCAATTAAAAACCAGCCATCGCGGTTACAAGGGCGAACAAGACCAGGCGGCTTGTTTAAGCGAATTACCGGTTATTTAAAAAATTAACGCTGACGCGCTCAGCGCGATTTTAAGGCTGTGTTGAGTGCGTTGAATGGCATTGCACGCAAAAACGAATTTAAAGCCGCTTAGGCAAATGTAAAAGATTTACAAAAGGGTTGAAAAGCTATGTTTGGTTCTAAAAAACGCAAGGCAAAGCAAGAGGCAGAATTTGCGGCAAAAATTGCAGCAATTGTGACTGAAACAATTGCCACAAAAAATTCAGTAAATGAAAATACTAGCACGTTTAAAGAAGCCGCTGGGGCGATGGCGGGCAGTATTGACGCAGACGATCACTTGTATTCTAAGTTGTCGGCAGATTCTAACCGCAATTTAAGTGGCCCTACGCGGGTGCGCATGAACAAAATAGCCCCATACCTTTGGCAAAGTAACATGATTGCCAACCGTATTATTGAATTACCGTTGGCTTATTTGCTAGCCGAGGGCGTTAAAATTACCAATGACGATGAAGACTACCAAGCGGTAATAGAGGCGTTTTGGACTCACCCGATTAATAACATGGCCATTAAGCTTGAAAAGAAAGTGAGAGAGCTGGCGATATTTGGTGAGCAGTTTTACCCTGCGTTTGTAAACCCCTTGAGTGGTGAAGTGCAACTGAGTTATTTAGACCCCGCCCACGTTGAAGAAGTGATTTACGACCCGCGTAACCCAGAGCAGCCAGTAGGCGTTAAAACCAAGCGTATGAGCAATGGCCGTCATTATTTTTATAAAGTGATCATCAATGGCAGTGAATCGGTATTTACCAAGCAAACCCAGCGCCTACGTGAAGGTTTTGCTGATGGCGATATTTTTTATTTTGCTATTAATAGCTTTTGCGCCCATGGACGGGGCAACTCCGATTTAACCGCGCAGTGCGACTTTTTAGATTTGTACGACGACTTTATTTTTGGCGAAGGCGATCGTGCTGAGAACTCCCGGGCGTTTGTGTGGGACGTAACCCTTACAGGCGCAGATAAAAACAAAGTGACTGAGCGCGCCTCAGAAATCGAAAGTAACCCACCGCGCCCAGGCTCTGTAAATGTGCATAACGATTCAGAAGTGTGGAAGGCAGAAAGCCCCTCGCTTGGCACAGGTGATACCGAAGCTCTGGCAAAGTTATTTAGAAACCACATGCTAGGTGGTGCCACCATGCCCCCGAGTTGGTTTGCTGATGGTGGAGACGTTAACCGTGCGAATGGTGAAGCCATGGCCGAGCCAACCTTTAAAATACTTGCTATGCGCCAGCGCTATATTATCTACATGCTGCATGAAATAGCGACCTTTGTAATTCGCCAGTATTACAAAGCTACACTAGGCCAAGAGCCTGACCGCACGATTGAAGCCGATGTGTTTAAGTCAAAAGTGGTGATGCCAGAAATGACCGCTAAAGACATTAGCCGTTATGCCGCTGCGCTACAGCAAGTGGTGGTGGCTGTAAATCTTGCGATTACACAGGGCATTATTACTGAAGAAACAGGCTTAAGTGTGATTGCCTCAATTGCTGATCGTCTTGGTGTTGAGATAGACCCAGCCAAAGAGCTTGAGAACGTAAAAACTGAAATAGCGCAAAAAGCAAAAGACCAGGCAAAGGCCGATACCTTTAATGCCTTTGATGGCGCTGACGATGAAAACGCTGATGAAGCCGCTAATGAAACAAACAACGATACAGAGTTAACTGATGACGCCGAGTGAGCGCACAGCAGCGTTTAATAAAGCCCGTACCACTCAGCTCAAGGAGTTGCTTAAAAACAAGCAAGGGCTGTGGGATTCGTTATTGCGCTTATTAGAGCTGGCTGAAGAAAACACCCAAACCATATTGCAAGGACAACCAACCGATTGGCAGCAGTGGCATTACGGTAAATTGCAGGGGCAAATTAACCAGGTGATGCTGGAACTGGGTGAGCGCAGCGCGGCGCAAATTACGGCGTTTTCAAAAACCACATGGGTGGCGGGCATTAACTTAATTGATGTGCCACTTAAAGCCGGTGGTGTAACAGTTAATGCGATGACGCAACTTTTACAGCACCGCCAGCTTGTGGCCATTGACAGCTTTATGGTTGATCGGATTAAAAACGTACTCAGTGGTAAGGCCGATTTTATACGCTCGCAGCTGGGGCTGGTGATGATGGGCGCGCAAGATGCCAACACCGCTAAAAAAGCCATAGCGGAGAGCTTAGGTGATAAAAAGATGTGGCGGGCTAAAACCATTGTCAACACCGAGCTTAGCCGTTTATACAATGTTGCAGGGCAAATGCGTATGACCGAAATTGGCGATGCAGTACCAGGCATGGAAAAAGAATGGCGTATGGGTAAACGTAAAGAACACCGCGCTAATCACTTGGCTGTACGCAATACCCGTGTTGCTGCAAGCAAACCATTTACGGTAGGCGGTATTGAAATGATGCACCCACACGACCCCAAAGCACCTGCTAAAGAAACCGTGAATTGTAGCTGCTTTACAGTGCCGGCAATGGCGCATTGGAAAGTTGATCCGAAACTGACTGTTAAAACTTAGGAGAGAAAGATGGCTTTATTATTTTTGTATGCGTATTTTTTTGTAGGGTTTGGCTTTGCGTTAGCGTCGTGGTTAGAAGCGGCCTCTACCAATGCTAAAAGTAAAAAAAGTGTACCGGCCTTTTTTAAGGTGGGCACACTTTTTATTTTATGGTGGCCATTTATTGCAGTGTATTGTTACCGTGCTCATGTGAAGCGAACTGTGCCACCTATCGATTGGGATGAACTGAGTAAGTAAAAAACAAGTGTAATTATGGTGGCAAGCTGGGTATTATTTTAAAGGGACTTTTACTATTTTAAAATTAAGCCATCATAAGGACACGTTTAAATGGAAAGATTAAATAACGTTTGGCAGCAAGCTTTAGATAATAAAGATTCGGCCACTGCATTACTTGCGCTAATTAATGAACACAATGATTTGCTGTATTTATGGAAAGAACCAAGCTATGAAGATGAACCGATTAACTACCATGTAAAAATAATTGAAAAGCTCGATAACCCATACAGAAATGAGAACGATGAGTTGTTTGATGATTACCAACCAATTTTGATACCCGATACAAATAATGACCTTGCTTTATTAATAAAACAAAGCGGTGTTACGCCCATGAACTGGGGTAATGAACTCGCCTAATTTTCCTAAAACCCTTTAATTTAGCCCCTCCCCACATTCCCTTACATTAAAAACTCATTAGCCAAACTAACAACCATTGAGGGCGACATAATGAGTTTTTTTACCACCTTACTGCTGAAATTGCCTGCTGTATTAGACATTGCAGCCAGAGCACTCGACATTATTGAAGATGTGCAAGAGCTGGGCGACGACAACAAACCTAAAACCGATGACCGAGGTCAGCCGGTTATTAAACAACAAACCCGTAAAGTACAACCTGAAGAAGTGTTTGATTTTAAAGTTGAGCGCGAAACAGGCGTAGTTAGAGCTTTAACCAATGCAGGCCAACGCGTGCAAGGTGTATTAGCGGCTGCTGATATTGCCCAAGCGATTTTAGTGAGCGATGGCGAATACGCCGCAGACGCAAGTGCGGGTGAACTTGCTGAAAAAGAGGCTAAGGAAAAAGCAGATAAAGAAGCCGCTGATAAGGCTACTAAGGAAAAAGCAACAGCTACTAAAGCTGCGGCTAAGTAAGGGGCTAAATTATGTTGACCTTATTACCTGCTGGCATTGGCTTTTTAGGCAACCGCGCGTTTGTTGAGGCTAAAACATCTGATTACCGTGATGTGATGGACTTAGTGCGCCGTGAGCTTATAAAAGTGATCGTCCCTAATAATTCGCACCGTGATAGTTGGGTAGATATTACCGCTTTTTACCCTGAACAAGTGGTGGTTAATAAAGATGGCCGTTACTGGGCATACGCTTACACAGTGAACGAAGCGAACCAGGTTACGTTTGATGCACCAGTTGAAGTGGTTAAAGAGTTTAAACCCGCAGGTGTTGTAAAGCTGACCGAAGCCTGGTTTGACGAAAGCCGTTTTATTGAAGCCAGTAATATTAAGCCAAGTAAGTTTTTAGTGACGCTTATTGAAGTTGGCAAAAGCTTAAATGGTGTGAACTACCCAGCCCACGTTCTGCGTGAAGCGGCCCCTTTGTTTAACGGTGCCAAGTGTATGGTGAAATCAGATGATGACCATATAAAAGGCGGCGCTCAACACTTTAACAACCTGATTGGCCAGTTTGCTAATGCTCAGTTTGTTGAAGGGATTGGCGCAGGTAAGCAAGGTGCTCTGCAAGCTGATTTAACCGTGCTAGAAAGCTCAGGTTATGCAACTAAGCTACGTGAAGCCGTTGATAACAACATGCAAGAGCTGTTTGGCTTAAGCATTGATGTAGACGGTAAAGCCACTGGCAAAGGCGCTAACCGCACGGCTAAGCAATTCCTCAAAGTTAATTCCGTCGATTTGATCATGGTACCTGGTGCAGGTGGTCGGATCGTGTCATTTAAAGAAGCTCATAATCAAGGCAATGTCATGAATGAACAATTGTTGCGCCTAATCGAAGCGCTTAAAAAATCGAACCCCGCGTTAGCTGCATCTGTGACAGCTGACGATGATGAAACCGCTATTGTGCAATTAACCGAAGCGCTGGCAAAACACGGTGCGCCAGAGCCTAGTAACGGTGAAGGCTTAACGCTTGCTGATGTGAATAAAGTGATTGTTGCAAGCCAACGTTTAGTTGAAGCAAAGCAAAGCGCGGTGGCGTTGATTAACCAATCGACTTTGCCAGACGCCGCCAAAACACGCTTAGTAGAAAGCGTGCAAAGCAAAGACGACGTAACCACTGAAATGGTGAAGGGCTTAATTGATGCTGAAACCACGTATTTAAAACAGTTTACTGAGTCGGGCAAGGTGAATATGCCAGGCGGTGCGCAGTATTCAGATAACCCAAGCGGCATTGAAATGCTGAATGCGTTATTTGACCCAGCTAATAAAGACGTTGTGAGCTTAAAAGAAGCTTACATTGACCTTACCGGTGATAAGCACTGTACAGGGCGTTTAAGTGATTGTAGCCGCACCCGAATGGTTGAAGCGCTTGATAGCGATAGCTTACCTAATGTGTTGGCTGATGTAATTAACCGCCGTGTAGTTGAGGTATATACCAGCCTTGAGAAGTACCAGCTGTGGCGCAAGATTTTCCGCGTGAGTAATGCAACTGACTTTAAAGATCAGAATGTCACTGAATGGGGTGGCTATGGTGACTTACAAGCGGTGCTTGAAAGTGGCGCTTACCAAGAGCTGGCAAAACCGACTGACACGAATGCGAAGTACAAGGTGAGCAAAAAAGGTGGCCTTGCCACTATTACCATGGAAATGATTAAAAATGATGATCGCAACATCATTACGCAAATACCTAACAAGCTGGCCCGTGCTGCTGCACGAACGCTCAGTAAGTTTGCATGGGACTTTTACATTAACAACCGCAATGCACCGGATGCTAAAGCGCTGTTTCATGCGGACCACAACAACCTGTTTAGTGCTGCGCTAACGCAAGATGAGTTAATGGCTCACTGGCGCGCAATTATGAACCAGCAAGAGCTTGATACCGGTGAGCTGCTTGAAATTGAACCGGCATTTTTACTGTGCTCACTGGGCAATGTTGATGACGCGTTTAACTTGTTCCAACGCAATGACAACAACGACAAGGCGTTTGCTCAGCAACTTAACCTTGAAGTGTTACGTGTGCCTGGTGCGACTGATCCGAATGATTGGGGCTTAATGACCGACCCAGGCGAGCTGGCTAACTTTGAAATGGGCTTTTTAGATGGCATGGAAAACCCTGAAATCTTTACGCAAGACATGCAGAACGTGGGCTCGGTGTTTACGAACGACCAAACCACAATGAAGATCCGCCATATCTATGGTGGCCAATGTACTGACTACCGTGGTGCGACTAAAGCGATAGTTATTTAATTTCCTTGGTGAACTGGTGATGGGATGACACGTTGCGCACGGATGCGCTTTATAAGGGTTTTTATTATGTATGCAACACGATTGCCAAGTTATGTACAAGACGAGCAAGGCATTTTAAGCGCTGAAGAAATCAATAACGCGTATGCCGATATGCTTGCTAAGTACCAAAAAGACACGGGCAATTTAGATATTGCAATTGAACATGTTGATGCCTGCTTAAAGCTGGCCGCAGCAAGTTGTATTGATATGTTAGCGACCTATTTTGCTAACAATGATAACAGCACAATTTCCAGCGATAGCGTTGACCACGGCAGCAAAGCCGACAGTTACCGACGCATCGCAAACGGCTACCGCAGCCAGTACAACGCGGTAGTGATCAATGACAATAAAAGCTCTGCGTATGGTAAGCCGGTTGCGTTACCTAAACGCCAACGGTTGCGCTGATGACGGTACGAATTACAGCAAAGGGCTTTGATGCCTTAACTGAGCTTTGGCAACACTCCCCCGCGATTGTGCAAAATGAGTTGTCGAGCGCGATGAATGAAGCCGTGGCTTATGCACAGTACCAAATTGTAAGCCGTACACCCACCGGTGCCGGTGAAGGTGGACACTTAGCGGCCAGTATAAACAGTGAGGTGATAATTAACCCGAGTGTGCAAATTGGTTATGTGGGTACCAGTAAACTTTACGCTGAAGCGGTAGAGCTTGGCACTAAGCCACACATGCCACCCATTGAGCCGTTAGTGAACTGGGTAGAGGCAGTGCTGAACCTTGAAGGCTTAGAAGCTGAAAAGGTAGCCACGTTAATAGCACTCAAAATTAAGTCACGCGGTACTGAGGGGCAATTTATGTTTAAAGAAGGCTTAGAGGCCAGTGAACCTTATATTCAAGAGCGTTTTAACCAAGCAATGAAAACGCTGCTGAATACATTGGGAGGCGGTAATGCTTGATCAACTTAGAGCGGCCATTGTAGCGGTATTAAACGGAGCCAACATTGGCACGTTTTACCCTAAAGAGCGTTTTAGTAAAAACATGAACACGCTGAAAGAGATGTATGGCCAAGGTGAGGGCATTGCCGGCGGTTATATACGGTTAAAGCGCCGTAAGCGCCAAAACCCGTACGCTACCCGAACCACTAAAACCTATACGTTTGATGTGGTGTTTTTACAAAGCTTTGTTGATGAAGACAGCAGCCAAGTTGCCTTTGAAGATGCCATTGACGCATTAGATGACGCTTTTGCGGTTGATCCGCTGTTGAGTGATTTGGTTGACGATTTAGACGATGGCGACGACACCGGCCTTATTTTAGATGACCAAACACCGGTGATGTTTTGTGGCGTGTTATGCCACCAGGCACGAATGCATTTAACCGTGAACGTGAGTAGTTAGGAGAACATGATGAGTAAAACACCCAGCCACGGCGGCAGCTATACCAAAGATGCAAAAGGTGAGTTAACCCTAGTTGCGCGTACACAGCTGGTTGCCACGGTTAAAAAACCAGTTACTAAACCCGTAAAAGCAAAGGGGAAAGACAATGATTAAGTGGAGCCAAACCAGCCTTTTAGCCGCAATAGAAGCGACCTATGGCACGTTGCCAGCGGTGCTAAATGCGATGCTAACTAAAGATATTGAAGTACGCCCATTAGAAGGCGAAGAGGTTGAACGCGGTTTAAATACGCCGTATTTGGGCGCTGAAGAAACCATGTTTACCAACGAGTATGCGGGGATCAGTTTTAAGGTTGAGCTTGTTGGCTCGGGCACGTTGGGCTTAGCGCCAGCGTGGGGGCCACTAATGCGCGCCTGTGGTATGGCTGAGGTGATTGTAGCTGATACCAGTGTTGAATATACGCCTGTGTCTGACTCAGTTGAATCGGTGGCGATGCACTTTCAGCTTGGCCGTAACAAGCACACGCTGTTAGGTGCCCAAGGCAGCTATACCATTGAGCTTGAAAAAGGCATTCCTTATTTGTCGTTCGATTTTAAAGGGCTTTACGTGCCACCCAGTGATAACGCATTGCCGGCTGCTGACTTTAGCGCATGGCCTAAACCAATCCCGCTGGGTGCTGGGCGTACTACTGACTTTTTACTGCATGGCTTTGAGGTTGTGCCGTCAAAACTGAGTATTGATAGCGGTAACGAAGTGGAGTTTGACCCAACGCTTACCACGGCAAAAATTGAATTTTTAGACCGTGCAATGTCTGGCTCGGTCAATATTGCTGCGCCTAATGTGGCTGATATCGACTTTTTTAGCCGTGCTCTTAACTCGCAAACAGGCAACTTACAAATTAAGCACGGCCCTGCAGGTGGCCACCGCGTAACGATTAGCTGCCCTAAAGTGCAAGTAAAACAACCTAAGTATGTTGAGCGCACTAAAAAAGCAGAGATTGAGATGGCACTGGCTATTTTACCAAGCGCCGGCAATGACGAATTTAGCTTGCTACTCGATTAACTTTTTTAAACCAATTTAAACACCAGGAGAAAACAATGGCTTTTTCAATCGTGACTATGCAGAACCTAGAAGTTAAGCAGCCGGTTAAATTTACTTTTGACGGTGATACTCATGAGTTTACAGGCAAGTTTAAGCTGCTTGATGATGACAGTAATGAGCAGATGGCCAATGGCGGCGACCATGATTTTATTAAAAAGATTTTGGTGGGCTGGGGTGATGACTTTGTAGGCGAAGACGATAAGCCATTGCCATTTAATGCAGAGAACTTGGCTGCGTGTTTAAAAATAAGTTGGTGGCGCACCGCTGTGATTGACGCTTATTTTGTAGCGGTTGCCACGGCCGGAAGAAAAAACTACTAGAGGCTGCACGCTATTGGGTAGCCGATGAACACCCAGACACAACCCATTTAATAGATGTATTAACTCAGCAAAACGCACCAAAGCATGTAATTGACCAAGTTAAAGCGCTCGACCCAGACAAAGAATTTAATGTGTTTAGGTGCAATGCGCTGGCCCTTACTGCGTTTTTAACGGTGTCAACACAATGGCAAGGAGACGGAAACGGCATTAGTTACAGCAATGCCGCCGTGGCATGGAAGCTGGCTGGGTTAGAGATTACGCCTGATACGTTTGCAAAGTTTCAGGTATTAGAAGTTGAAGCAATCAACGCAGCACGAGAGCAACATGAGCCGATATAATTTGAGTTTAAAAGTACTGTACGATGGCCGAGCAATTAGCCAAGGTACGCGTACTAATGCAAACGATATACGCTCGTTACAGCAACAAGCGCAGCAGCAAGTTGCGCAAAATCGTGCGTTAGCCACCAGTAATAACAGCGTAGCGCAAAGCTATAGCGGTTTAGCTACGGCCGTTGGTGGCTTTATGGCGCTTAATTTTGCCAAGCAACAAGTGCAAAATATTGGCCAAATTCAATTACTCAATGCCCGTTTACAAGGGCTTACCTCATCAAGCCAAGAATACGCCCAAGTGCAACGTTACTTGATAGAAACAAGTAATAAGCACAGCCAAGTGTACTCAGCCATGGCCGATAGTTACACCAAATTACTCGCACTTAGACGTTCAGGCATTGTGACTGATACTGAAAGCAAGCAATTGCTTGAGGGTATGAGTAATGTATCTAGTCAGTTAGGTGCAACAACAGCACAATTATCACAAAGTTTATTTGGTATGGCGCAGGGTTTTACAGCTGGCACGTTACGCGCTGAAGAACTTAACCAAGTAACAGAGCCTTTACCTGGGTTATTGCAGAGCCTAGATAAAGCAGCTGGATTAGTGTCTGGTGGTTTTAGGCAAATGGTTGTCGACGGGAAGATTAGCAGCCAATTCTTTAAAGAAACCTTGATCAAGGCATTCACAGATTATGAAGGAGCTGCTGAGCGTATTGCTACAACAATACCTGCGGCACTTAACCGCACAGAAACCGCCTATGAGCAGCTAATTAACCGTGTTGAACAGCCAGTAAGTATCGCGCTTGTGCCGGCGATTGATGCTGTGGCAAGTGTGTTAAATGAACTGACAACCAATCAAGAATTGGTTGAGGATATTACCACTGCCGCCACAGCTCTTGCCATTGTATTGGGTGGGCGTTTAGCAACGAGCCTTACTGTTAGCGCTGCTGGGTTTGCGAAAAGCACAATTGCAAAAGCACGGCTAGCCCAAGAAACTGTTAAGTTGACTGCAGCAGAGCTTGCAGCGGCACAGGCGAACTTACGCAGTGTACAAACAACCGTTAATTTAACGGGCGCGAGTAACATTTTAGCCCCCGCGAAAGCGCGGTTAACTGCGGCTACTGTTGCTCATACTGCGGCTGTTCGTGGTTCTAATGTTGCAATGCGAGCACTCGGTGGCACCATGAGTTTACTAGGCGGGCCTGCTGGTTTGATCATGTTGGCAGCGTGGGGGATTTATGAATTTGCGAGCAGCTCTGATGATGCCACTGAATCAGTTAACAAGCTAAAAGAAGCCAGTAAGGATTTAAACCCGTATGCAAATTTAACGGGCAAACAAGCACAGGGCTTGTTGTTGTTGGCGCAAGGACGTTTACAGGGAGCGATTCAATTAGCTGATGAAGCCCGCCAGCGTTTTAATAATCCGTTTTTAAAAGGCAAGTTTGACGATGTGCAAGCAGCAGAACAACGTGTTACTGATTTAAAAAATGAAATTGTTGCGCTGCAATCTGTAGTGGGTAAGCCAGCAGGCAAAGCGCCTGAAAAAGGTCAAGACCCAAAAGAATTAGCTAACTTTCAAAAAGCGAATGTTAATTATCAGCAGCGCTTGGCATTGCTGGGTAAAAATACCGAGCTTGAAAAAGTTAACTATGAAATTGCCAGCGGTAAATACGCCAAGTTGTTACCTGCTCAGCAAAAGGAGTTGCAGAACCTTGCTGCGTTAATCGACCAAAAAAACAAACAAGCTGATACAGAAAAAGACTTTAGCCAGCTTGAAACTGATTTACTGACTGAAGAAGACCGTATTCGCCAGTCGTACACGCGCCGCGTTGATATTGCACGCACCGCACTTGATGAGCAAGGTAAAGACAGCACCCGTTATGCTGAAATTGAGCTGCAACTACGCACGCAACGTGATGCCGCACTTGATAAGTTAGAGGCTGATAAAGCTGCACGCGATGCACAGCGCAAAAATGAATTACGCCAACTTGAAGACCAAACCCGCCGCGACCGCTACGAAACTGAAATAGCTGAATTACAGGGCTTTCATAGTCGTTTGGAAGCCGAAGAAGCCGCACACGAAGACCGTAAACGCCAAGTGCAACTTAGATACGCTGGCAACTATGGCCAAGTAGTACAGCAATTTGTTGATTTAGACCGTGCCAGCTGCAAAGACCGTGTTGCGATTGGTTTAGATATTGGCTCAAACCTTGCTGAGCAAGCCGGAAAACACAGTAAAAAAGCCTTTAAAGTTCAACAAACATTGAACATTGCTAAAGCATTAATGAGTACCTATACCGCTGCAGCGGCAGCGCTTGAATTGGGCCCTATTGCTGGGCCAATTGCTGCAGGTGTTATTACTGGTATGGGGCTTTTACAGGTTAAATCTATAGCTTCACAAAAACCGCCAGGTTACCAATACGGTGGTTATACCAATGGCAATAAGCTCATTGAAATTGGTGAGCGCAATACGCCTGAGCTGCTTGAGCTAGGCGGTAAAAACTATATTGCGGGCGGTAATGGTGGCCGTGTGTTTAACCCAAGCCAATTACCCACTGCTAAACAAGCACCAGGCACAGGCGGCAATACGGTTGTAAATGTAACTGTGCAACTAATAGAAGATGCCAGCCGCAGTGGCCAAGTAGAGCAAGAACGCACCAACGACAGCGAATTTGTTATTAAAGCCTTTGTGGCCGATATCCGCCAAGGCGGCGATGCTGCAGGTGTACTCACATCAACATTTGGCTTACAGCGAACAGGAACTTAATGATGGTTAATTACCCGTTGTCGCTGCCTTTACCGCGCTTAAAAGAAGTGTCTTACAAGCGACAGTCAAACATATTACGAACAGAAATGAGCAGCGGCCGTGCCCGCCAGCGCCGCAGGTTTTTAAGCGTACCGACATTTATGGAAGCCACATGGCGCTTGAGAAAAGACGAAGCCGTAGCATTTGAAGGCTTTGTTGACCACGGCGTACAGCTTACAGGCTGGTTTTTGATGGATATTTTAACGCCCCACGGTGTAGTTAAGCACCAGGTGCGATTTGTTAAAGACCCACTAGAGAATTTTAAGCCAATCAGCGCACTGGTATGGCAATACCAAGCACAGGTTGAGGTTAAAGAATATAAAGCAGCGAGTGAGGAAGAGATGGTTGCCCAGCTAGTGGCACCGCTCACTTACGAGCAGTACTGTGACTCAATTCAAGAGTCGATTAATAATTATTTGGAGTAGAAACATGAGCGACTTTCTTGAATTAACAGACCAATTAAGAGCATCGGTTGAGCAACTCAACCAAGTACTGCAAGGCGATGAAAACACAACAGTAACGATAAATGGTGAAGAAAAGCCAAGTATAAATAAGCTTATCATTGATACACTTAATTCAGTTGTTCAACTGGTTACAGACGCAGCAGCTGATATTGATGCGGTGAAATATGAAACGACTGCAGCGGGCATTGCTGCGACAACCAACGGTCAGTTTTTTAGTGTTGTTAGTGCTGATGATGATGCGTTTTTGAAGTTATATAAAAATAACGCGGGCGTAGCTGAGTTCTCTAAAAAATATCCAAATGACAAAGCACTGGATGCGTTATATAGCACTATTGTTGATGAATTTTTTGTAAATTATGTTGCTGCTGGTGATTTTATTGGCGGCTCACCCGAAATGCGCTCTAATTCAATCGGTCCACCTTCAGCTTTTGTTAATTTAGATAATCAGCAAGACTTAATAGAGCGTGGTTATCGTAAAGGCATTCGCTGGAAATTAGGTAATGATTTTGCAAGAGCGTATACGGGCATCGATATAAACAACAAGTATATTGCTGGTTGTGTGCTTATTTACTCTGAAAACCCCGTCAACTTACCAGACGCAGGGAATGTTATACTTTCTGAAGATGGCAGCGGGACATTGTCAGTATTAACCGAGAATATAATCGGGTTTATGCAATTAACTCCGCAACTTGTTTTAGCATATGAGTATGGTCGTGTTGATCAAGTTGGCGCCGCTAACATTTTAGTTGGCTCATCAACAGCACCAACTGATAACACTCGTTTCGCTACAGGATTTTTTGCAACACATAAAGACATCCCATTCGATATAAAAGCGTTACTTTCTCAAGTACTGATTAAAGATAAACTTCGCTTAGACAGCTATAAAGTGTCTCAAAGCCAAGGCTTTTCAACCCCTGATGATATTAATAATGCGCTAACCGCTTACGGGAGTAATGGGCTGCCAAGCGCATTGAATAATAATTTTAAGAAGCCCTTTGCAAATGAATTTGTTGAAGGAGACTTTATAGCAGGTGTTCCTCAGATTAGATCAGGTTCTAAGGTTGCTGATTTAGCACATATCACCGATTTTAAAACCCGTGGTTTATCTAAGGGATTAAATTTGAGAACAACTGGTAATGAATTTGTTCTTACTCATGATATTGATGAATTAAATGGTCAGTATGTATTAGGTGCTTTTTATATTCACAGTGAAGATGAGGAATTTCCTGTTAGTTCATTTGTATATTCATCAACTGCAGGAGGCTCGTTAAAAGCACTAAGCTCGCCTGGTTATACGTTAGTTCCAATTAATGATAAATTTAAGCTGTTGCTGTACAAGGGGCAGGTTAATGATAATGAAGCTGTAAATCTTGTTATAGGAACAACCCATCAACCAGTTAGCCCTTTACTTTACACAAGTGGTTATTACTTAATTACTGACAAAGAAGAAATTAGCTTCGCTGATGCGATAAATAATATTTTTATTACTGATAAGTGCCGTCAACAAATTGCAACAAATAAAATAGTAGAAAAACCAAATCTAGTATTGAATGGTGAAGATGAAGATTCATACTTAATTGGTTATCAAGGAAATAATGAAATTAAACGGGTTGTTAGACCATACCCTAATGCTGACGACTTCTCACAAGTTAAAGTGTTTAATTTTAATGGTGATTATATCAATGAGCAGGTTGTTAAAACAGGGAGTGATGATGTAGCACCGCAACGAGCAATGGACACAACAATTGGTGCTAATCATGGCTATTCTATGGGCAAATACTCTGCTAATGACCATGGTAAAACGGATGCTGATATTGGCAGTATTTATGCCATAGGCGCTGAAAAGTTCGTGATCGTTGGTATAAATGATTCAAATAGCTTGTGGATAGCTCATCAGTTTAATAATTCAACAAATGCGTTAATTAGCGGTGTATTTAATCATTTATCAGGTGGGGCGGATACGAGTTCATTTAATGGTGCGTACCAATCGTATAGTAATCTTAGACCTGCCTTTCAAAATAGAAAAATAACAGTTTTAGCTGACGGTAAAAAAGTAGACATTGGAAATCACAACTTTAAAACGAATGTAAAATTTATCGAAAGCTACGATGTGTTGAGCCGAGATGAATTAATTTCGTGGTTCATTGAAGATAGAGATGCAAACGATTTTACGCCATCAGGTCGTGAAGCGTCATATACAGTAAGCATGGTGTATGAGTTTGACCAATATGCAAACTGTACTATTTATTCTGATATTGTATTTTTAAAAGCAATTAATGTTCAAGATTTAATGTTTTTGCAAGCTATGCGCCAAGAACTAGATCGATACTACATACCAAAAGCAGCACCTTTTAATCAGCAGAGTACTGATTTTGATTATGCGATGATCGAACCCGCGAGAAAAACATCAAGTAACGGCCTAAGCTCGATATACATAGATGCAGCAAAAATGGCTGAAAATAAAATAGTGGATCGTTATATCGGTTTGAATGATGACTCAGCAACAGCATTTGCCATGGGTTATTTGCCGATAAAATCTGCATCACCCGATATCAGAAAGCCAAACACAACAGACAAAGCGTGGGAGATCAGAGGGAATTCAGACAAGATGTACCCGCGTGTTGTTGATAGAGAAAACTTTGTAGCTTCAGTTGGCGAGTGCTACAGCATTATTGGTTATCGAAATGTATTCAAACGCGAAAGTGGTGTCACTGCTAAATATCCAGTTAAAAGCTCATCGGGCGATTATTACTATTTAGATTGGCATGATATATCAGCTGCACAACGCATTGAATTACCCAACGAGTACCACGGCCGTGAATTAGAGATTATTGAGCAGCTGAATGTCACACTGCACACTGAGCTGGTAACTGACTCAATATCAGTTAGCATTGATTGTGTTGGTAGTTATGCATATTTAGTTTTTAAAACTAAATAAACTGGAGCAAGGATATGTCCCAAGTACTCCAACGGGTTTACGCCAGCGCTCCTACTAACGACCTGCCGATCCATACATTGGAACTGCAAGCTGATTCGTTTGGGGTTATCAGACTCTGTAATGGGTTTGATAACGTTAATGCTGGCATTGAGGGGGGCGAAATTGTACTTTTTGAAGCGAGCGGGATGGGGGTTTCGCTCCCATCTCGCGCTGTTAAAGGCCGCCAAGATTTACAGTTTCAGCTTGATAATGTATCAGGTGAAGCGCTAGCAAAAATTGATATTGCTAAAGAAGCTGGCGATAAGATTAAAGTGATATACCGCGTTTACACAGCAAGTGACTTAACTGAACCCGCCGAGCCTCCAGTTGAAATGACCGCTGTTAGTGTACAAGCTACAGCAATGCGGGTGAATGTAGTTGCATCATTTAATGACTTGGTTAACAGAGCATGGCCAAGAGACCGCTATACACCAGATGTTGCACCTGGTTTAAAGTACTTTAGTTAATTAATACTATGAAACATATTAACGATTACCTTAATGTACCGTATGTCGATGGTGGTCGAGATATGACTGGGCTTGATTGTTGGGGCCAGCCACGCCTTGTGCTTCACAACGTATACGGAAAGCCTTTATTTAAGTCGTTTGGCCATGTTAGTCCTGATGATAAAAACAACCTCACTAACTCATACAGACAAATAGTTGATCAATTTAAACCTTGCTCAGCTAAAGAGCAGGCTATTGCGTGTGGTTTTAGAGGGGGAAACTTAATACATATGGGGTTATGTGTACTTACTGATGGCCAACTACAAATACTGCATACATCACGCAAAAAAGGGCCATCTATTATAAAAGTATCTGATTTCTACAAGCTATTTTTTGAGGTTAAATTCTATGAGTACACAGGTTGAAATTAAGGTTTACCCAAACAAGCTTGATGATAGTTTGTATGAGTCATGCACTGGTCTAGTTGGTCAAACAGTAAACTCATGGTTAAAGGCAAACGTGCCAGCATATGCAGAGCTAGAGCAGCCTCTATTTAGTGTAAATATAAATAACAGACATGTACTTCCTTGTGAATGGGATACGTGCACTTTTAAGCACAATGACAACATAAAATTTATTGTTGAATCGAAAGACCCTGCCACAATTGCGTATGCGGTTATTGCTGTTATCGCAATCGGTGTTGCTATCTATGCGACTAACCAAATACCTGATAATTACAACTCCACTGTGCCAGACGGCAGCAGTATTTATGATGTTAATACACAAGGTAATAAGCCTCGCTTAATGGGGGTTATTCCAGAGATAGCTGGTCGACATTTAATCTTTCCCGATTACCTTACTATGCCACGACGTGAGTACATTAATAACGAGCAATGGCTTTACCTTATGTTATGTGTAGGTAAGGGGGAGTATGAAGTTTTAGATGATGAAGTATTCATTGGTAATACACCTGTTACAGGTAAACCTAATGATGTTGATTATCAAATTTTTGGACCAGGTGAAGATGTTACTGTGCATGAGGCTCATCGCAATGTTTATACTTCTAGTGAAGTTGGCTCTACGGCAGGAAGTACGGGGATAGAATTAAAAGGCCGTGTAACAAACACTGGTGGTTTGAATGGTCGATATATATGGTCATTTGAAGGTAATAAATTAGTAGTTCATCGCGAAGATTTTGAGCCGGAAGTTGGCACTATTAGATATAAAACAACGCCTCCTTTTTCCGTTGGTGAAACACTTAAAATAGAAGGATCGTTAAGTGGTCAAAATGATGGGTACTTTGAATTGCTTAATGCTAGTACATCAGGCAGTGAAGTAAATAAAGTCGATGGTCAAAATCAGGATGATCCTAGTTGGAGTTCGTTTGTCACTGAGCTTAATTCAAACGCCAATGTATTAGTTGAAGGTGGTGGCGGGGATGGCCAGTTTAACGGCCCTTTTTTTGCGTGCCCAGCTGGTGAGAAAACTCAGAAAATATGGGTTGATTTTACATTGCCTCAGGGGTTGGGTGAGCTCGATGATGAAGGTGATTTTCTAAGCCGTTCAGTAACTGTAAGAATCGAATATCGTGACGAAGGCGCTCAAGAGTGGTCTTTTGTTGAGGAAACATATAGTAATTCAACTAACGATCAACTGGGCAGAACCTTACCTATCGAGCTACCCACTAAAATTAGACCTGAAGTACGTATTAAGCGTGTTACTGCTGCAAACGATGATACGCGTATTAAAGATGAAATTTACTGGACGTCTTTAAAAGCTGAACTTGATAGTGCAACTAGCTATGAAGATATGACAACAATTGCAGTTAAAATTCGTGGTACCAATGCACTTGCTGGCTCTGCGGAGAATAAGTTTAATTTAATTGGTACTCGTATTTTGCCTGTATATGAAAATGGTGCATGGAGCGAGCCACGGCCTACTACCGACATTGCTCCATTCTTTACTCACGTTATTAAAAGCTCAGGACACAGTGATAGCAAGATTGGTTTAGATGAAATTAATACACTGCATCCGGTTTGGCATAATCGCGGCGATGAATTTAACGCTGTGTTTGATAGTGGTAGTACTATGTTTGAAGTACTAAAGCGTGTGCTAGCGGTTGGGTTTGCAGAGCCCACTATTGATTATGGCCGTATCATTCCTGTAAGAGATCAGCAACGCTCTGTGTTCCAACATATGTACCAACCAGATAACTATATCGGACTTTTAGAGCGCACCATTACGCTGATTGATGATGATGAACATGACGGTGTTGAGGTCGAATACTTCTCTCCAATCACATGGAAGTCAGAAACGATTTTATGTTTATTACCTGGTGACTTAGGTGTTAACCCTGAAAAAATAAGAGCGTTTGGTATTACCAATAGAGATAAAGCATATCAATTCGGCATGCGTAAGCGCCGAGCCCGCCGCTATCGCAGAACAAGCTTTACCTTTAAAACTGAGATGGATGCATTAAACTCTCGTTACTTAGATTACTGCGCATTAGCAGATGACATACCAGGATATGAACAGACAGGACGGGTTGAATATATAGTAGGGCGCTCTGTGTATGTTGACGCTATATTAAAGTGGCAAAGCGGACAATCACACATCTTAGCGCTAAGAAAGCCTGACGGTACTTTATCTGGCCCTTACACTGCGACTATCGGCTCATCAAGCAATGAAGTTATAATTGATAGTGACATAGACTTTGCACCAGTGTTTGATGGTTCAATTGAACCACCTTTATATATGTTCGGGATTACAAACAAGTGGTGTAATGCTGTGCTGATAAGAGATATCAAGCCATCGTCAGTTGATAAAGTTAATGTTACTGCAGAGCTGTACGATGATAGAGTTTATCTTGACGATAATAGTTTAGCGCCTACTTAACATAATAAATATTCAGCCAATCAGCAGACAAAATTAAAGCAGCTTAAAGTCTGCTTTTTACTTTCATATACTCAAACAACCTTTAAAATACTTAAACACTTAGTTTTCGCAGTTTTCGTGAAATTGCAGCGTCAATTTTCGCGGCTTGCATCATCTGTAGGAAAGCTAATGGCTTCGAGCCGTCAGCAGCGCAGTGTTAACCTTCGACATGCGTTCACTGCCATTTTCTAATCTTGAAAACTAGCGCCCTTTATAGTTAAAAGCCAAACTACAGCGCAGCATACCGACTTTTTTGTGTATGATAGAAATTGAACTAGTTTCAAGATACTAATGTTGCAACGTTTTTATAAAATCAATAATGAGAGAAATAATGTCTGATACAAATTTGCCACAGCATTCTATTTTCGATGACTTTATTGCATCGGTTTGTCATGAGCATGTGGAAATTTTATATAAAGACGATGATATTTTATTGATCAATAAACCCAGTGGCTTACTGAGTTTATCTGGTAAAAATCCGGCCAATTGGGATTCTGTGCATTATCGTTTAGTGAATGGGCAGCCAGGTCTGACTGCCGCATTTCCGACAGCTAAATTGCCGCATCGATTAGACTATGGTACTTCAGGTATTATGATTGTAGGCCTTAACTCTGAATCAACTAAGCTCCTTAATAAGCAGTTTCAATCAGGGACAATAAAAAAACACTATATAGCCATGTTGGATGGCTGGTTATTAAATGACGTAGGTCAAATAAACGCTGCAATAGTCAAAGATAAATTACTCTTTCCATTAGTTAAAATTTGTAATGTGACGGGTAAGTCTGCCGTCAGTGACTATTTAGTATTACAGCGCTTAACATCACCGCCGCGTACTTTAGTGCAATTTACCCCTGTGACGGGGCGTACACATCAATTACGTATTCACAGTCAGAGCATTGGGCACCCAATTATTGGCTGTGATCTGTATAAAAACCAACATAGCCAACAACTGGCTGAGCGCTTACAATTACATGCCAGCGATCTGTTTTTTGTACACCCTCGAAGCTTCAAGCAAACGCACCTACATTGCCCACAGCCATTTTGATTGTAAGAAAAAACAACTTAACTTCCGTGTTTATCTTGCTATAGCTTACTTTTTTGCTCTTTTGACTTGAAGTTAACAAACCGCGCCCCATATTAAGTGCATAACGCAGACACTTTGCAAATTGGAGATATATAAATGACTGCAGCACAAAAAGAAACATTAGGCTTTCAAACAGAAGTTAAACAACTATTAAACTTAATGATTCACTCACTTTATTCTAATAAAGAAATTTTCTTACGTGAGCTTGTGTCAAATGCCTCTGACGCGGCTGATAAATTACGCTTTTTAGCACTTTCAAATGGTGAACTATACCAAGGTGACGCAGACTTACGTGTACGTATCAGTGCCGATAAAGAAAAAAATACCGTAACTATTTCTGATAACGGTATTGGTATGACTCGTGATGAAGTGATCAGCTCGTTAGGTACGATTGCTAAATCGGGCACCGCTGAGTTCTTCAAAAACTTAACTGGCGACCAAAGCAAAGATTCGCAACTGATTGGTCAGTTCGGTGTTGGTTTTTACTCTGCATTTATAGTTGCAGACTTAGTGACTGTTCGTACTCGCAAAGCCGGTGAAGAAAAAGGCGTTGAATGGCAATCACAAGGTGAGGGCGAATACACGCTAGAAGAAATTGAAAAAGCAGGCCGTGGTACTGAAATTACTTTACACCTTCGTGAAGATGAAAAAGAGTTTGCTGATGAATGGCGCCTACGTAGTATTGTAACTAAGTACTCGGATCATATTTCAACACCAGTACAAATGTACAAAGCCGAAGTGCCTGAGTCAGAAGGTGAAGATGGCGAGAAAATTCCAGCCGTACCTGGTGAGTGGGAAAGCATTAACCGCGCCACAGCAATGTGGACGCGTGATAAATCAGAGCTATCTGATGATGAATATAAAGAATTTTATAAGCATGTAAGCCATGATTGGGAAGATCCACTGAGCTGGGCTCACAACAAAGTTGAAGGTAAAACTGAATACACAAGCTTACTGTATATTCCTAAAAAAGCACCATTTGATTTATGGAATCGTGACCGTCAAAGTGGCTTAAAGCTGTATGTACAACGTGTATTTGTAATGGATGATGCTGAGCAATTTATGCCTAGCTACTTACGCTTTGTAAAAGGTTTACTTGATTCAAACGATTTACCGCTAAACGTATCGCGTGAAATTTTACAAGATAACAAAGTAACGCAAGCAATCCGCAAAGGTTGTACGTCACGTACCTTAAAACTGCTTGAGCGTATGGCGAAAAATAAAGCCGACGATTACCAAGTATTTTGGAATGAATTTGGTCAAGTGATCAAAGAAGGTCCAGCAGAAGATGCAGCGAATAAAGAAGCGATTGCTAAGTTACTGCGTTTCTCATCAACACATACTGATGAAGAAGCACAAAACGTTTCATTAGAGCAATACGTTGAGCGTATGAATGAAGGCCAAGACGCGATTTACTACGTTGTTGCGGATTCATTCACTGCGGCGAAAAGCTCTCCACATCTAGAGATCTTCCGTAAGAAAGGTATCGAAGTACTGTTGATGAGTGACCGTGTTGATGAGTGGATGATGAGCCACTTAACCGAGTTTGCTGAAAAACCATTTAAGTCAATTACCCGTGGTGACCTAGACTTAGGTAGCTTAGATGATGAAGAGACCAAAAAAGCGCAAGAAGAGTCTGAAAAAGAAGTTGCAGGCTTAGTTGAGCGCATCAAAACAGCACTTGGCGATAATGTTAAAGATGTACGCTTTACGCATCGTTTAACTGACTCACCAGCCTGTGTGGTCGCTGATGACAACGACATGAGCTCACAAATGCAAAAGCTAATGGAATCAGTAGGTCAAGCTGCTCCAGAAGCAAAACCAATTTTTGAGCTTAACCCTGAGCATCAACTTGTTAAGCATTTAAATGTTGAACAAGACGAAGACAAATTTGCACAGTGGTCACATGTACTGCTTGATCAAGCCTTGCTTGCAGAGCGCGGTACATTAAAAGATCCAGCAGGTTTTGTGACTCGCTTAAATAAATTAATGTTAGATTTGAGTAAGTAATTGCTCAAAAACTAACATTTTAATAAAAAGGGAACTTCGGTTCCCTTTTTTTATGATCTCAACGTAGTCAATTGGTATAAGTTGCTTGAGTATCTGCGGCGCTTATGGAAGAATTCAAGCTTTATAATAAATCATACTGATATGCTTTTTGTAAAATCAGTATCAAACGAGGACAATGATATGCGCATTATTCTTTTGGGCGCGCCGGGTGCAGGTAAAGGCACTCAAGCTCAGTTTTTGATGGATAAGTACGGTATTCCACAAATTTCAACTGGTGATATGTTACGTGCTGCAATTAAAGAAGGCACACCACTGGGTCTTGAAGCGAAAAAAGTAATGGATGCAGGTCAGTTAATTTCTGATGACATCATCATAGGTCTTGTTAAAGAGCGTATTACTAAAGCTGATTGTGAAAAAGGTTTTTTACTAGACGGTTTCCCACGTACCATCCCACAAGCTGATGCAATGAAAGAAAATGGCGTAGTTGTTGATCACGTTATTGAGTTTGATGTGGCTGATGAAATTATTGTTGACCGCATGGGAGGACGTCGCGTTCATCCTGGTTCCGGCCGTGTTTATCACGTAGTTTACAATCCGCCAAAAGTGGAAGGTAAAGACGACGTAACAGGTGAAGATCTGATCATACGTGCTGATGACACAGAAGAAACAGTACGTAAACGTTTAGGTATTTACCATGAGCAAACAATGCCATTGGTTGATTATTACCAAGCGGAAGCTAAAGCGGGTAATACGCAGTATCATCGTTTAGACGGTACCCAAGCTGTTGAAGCTGTTAATCAGCAACTTGCTGAATTATTGGGTTGATAATTCAATCAATAAAAAAACCGCCGATTGGCGGTTTTTTTATGACTGTTATTTGCAAGATTACAACGCGGTTAAAGCACTTATAACAGGGTCATATTTTGGTTCAGTTGATAAATCGGCTACCAACTGTTTATAAACAATTTTATGACTTGCATCTAATACGAACACAGCTCGGGTAAGCAGGCCCATATCTTTGATGATCAGACCATAGTTTTGACCAAAGTCACGCCATACTGAATCAGATAAGGCAGTAATTTTATCTATGTTCTCGGCTTTGCAAAAACGTTTTTGTGCAAACGGTAAATCAGCACTAATGGTGAGCATGGCTATATTTGGAAATTGCGATGCAACCTTTTCGTTAAAATGCTTGGTTTGAATGCTACAAACACCAGTATCAAGACTTGGAACAACGCTGATTAAAACGGCTTTACCTTGGTAATCGGCTAAAGTAATTGGCGTGAATGAGCCATCAACCACTTTAAAATCTGGTGCTTTATCGCCTAGTTTTACACCTTGTCCTAATAAAGTGATTGGCTTAGATTGTGCTGATACTTTTCCCGCATCAAGCGTATTTTCGGTCATATCGGCGGCAAAAGCCATTGAACAAAAGGCACTTAAAGCAAAAGTGAGTGAACGGAGCATAAGGTATTTCCTTTAGAGTTAACGCAATTAGGCTGAGTGTATTATAATCATTCATGGACACCAAGAGTTTAATGCAATTTAAAATTGTAATGCATGGTTACATTGATTAACATAAAGCAGTGGTAAATGTTTACATTTTTAATAATAAAAATAAAAGCAATCAGAGAGAGACTATGTCAACATCGGTACTAATTTGTGATGATTCTAAGCTTGCGCGCCGTCAGTTAGCTCGTTCGTTGCCCGATGATTGGGATATTAAAGTTGAGTTTGCTGAAGATGGCGTGCATTGTATTGAGCAAATTAAAGCGTTAAGCCCGGAAATCTTATTCCTCGATTTAAATATGCCGCAAATGGATGGCTACGAAGTACTGCAAGCAATTCAAGAGCAAAACTTGGATATACTAACCGTTGTTGTCTCTGGCGATATTCAGCCGAATGCGCATCAACGGGTGCTCGAACTTGGCGCGATAGACTTTATTCAAAAACCATGTGATGCCCAAAAGCTTGCCGACATTATCGAACACCATGGAATTAAAGATAAAGCAATGCGCGAGCGGCTCTCACACCGCTTAGGTGAGCAAGTTGACCCAGATGTTAGGGATATATACCAAGAGCTGACTAACGTGGCAATGGGTCAGGCAGGAGACTTATTAGCACGGCTATTAAATGTATTTGTTGAACTGCCTATTCCTAATGTCAATATTCTCGAAGTTAATGAACTTGATATGGCGCTGCGCTCAATTGATGCTAATGCAACAACCTCAGGCGTATGCCAAGGTTTTATTGGTGGTGGTGTATCCGGTGAGGCATTGTTGCTTCTAAATGATTCTAGCTTTAAAGAAATTGCGTCCTTGATGAACTATCAAGGGGAGCTCAATAAGAAAATTGAGCTGGAGTTATTAATGGATATTAGTAATATCCTGATAGGTGCAATCTTAACTGGATTATCTCGCCAATTAGACATGACCTTTAGCCAAGGACACCCAGTGGTGTTAGGGCAACATTGTGATGTGTCTGATTTAGTTAAAGCAAACAAATCACGCTGGCAACGTACTCTGGCAATAGAAATTAGCTATGGTATTGAGAACCACAATATTAACTGTGACTTGATGCTGTTATTTACCGAAGACTCACTAAAAACTTTGAAATACAAAGTTGCTTACCTATTAGAAGACTAACATTATGCCTGCTGCTGATTTTAATATGAATGAAATCCATTGGTTAATGGATATGTTTAATACCGTAGATGTTGGTTTAGTGGTATTAGATAGGGACTATAAAGTGTGTATTTGGAATGGTTTTATGGAAAACCATTCGGGTATGTTACCCAGCGCAGTAAAAGATAAAGATTTATTTGATTTATTTCCATCAATTGATGAAAAGTGGTTTCGCAGTAAGTCAGAGTCTGTGTTTATTTTGAAAAATCGCTCATTTACTATTTGGGAACAGCAGCCATACATTTTCCGCTTTAAAAATTACCGTCCAATCACGGGTAAAGCAGACCATATGTTTCAAAACGCGACATTTATTCCTCTGTCAAATACGATGGGAGAAGTTGGCCATATTTGTATCATTCTTTATGATGTAACTGATATGGCGGTGAATAAAAAAGAGCTCGAAGAAGTAAATCGTAAACTTGAACAAATGAGTCAAACAGACGCACTAACAAAATTGACTAATCGAGGTCATTGGGAAGATACCCTACGCAAAGAATTTCTTAGGATCAAACGCAGTGGTGGCACAAGTACTTTATTGATGTTTGATATCGATCACTTTAAAAAAGTAAATGATGAACATGGCCATCGTTGTGGCGATGAAGCACTGCGTAACATTGCTGATTTACTGCGTAAAACATTGCGTGAAACAGACATTGCAGGTCGTTATGGCGGCGAAGAATTTGCGGTAACGCTGTTGGACACGGATCGCAAAGGTGCTGAGATATTTGCTGAGCGTTTGCGTAGTTTAATTGAAAATTCATCTTTTTACTTTGGCGAACAACAAATTAAAATGACGGTAAGTGTTGGTTTTGCCTGTTTTCAAGATGAATTTGAGCGCTATGAAAAATGGATTGAAGCGGCAGATAAAGCTCTTTACTTTTCAAAAGAAAATGGCAGAAACTGTATCACGGCGTATAAAGATTTGAGTTAATCTTGATGAGTATAAAAAGCCTTTAAGGCACAATAGTAAAAGGTTTAACTAGCCAAACTAGGTTGCTTTTAATAGGCATAAAAAATGACGCAAAATGCGTCATTTTTTATATTATCACTAGCAATTATCTAACATTCAGGAGGTAAAATAAGCAAGTCTGTTTTTAGTAACCGCATAACTTTTTCAGCGGTATTGCCAATTAACTTACCTTTTATACCTATGTTGCCTACTGAGCCCATGATCACAAGACCTGCATTAAGCTTAGCTGCAATACTTGGGATCACTTGCTCGGCTAAGCCCGCTTTTATGTGAAGGTTATTTTTAAGATCGTGCTCAAGAATTAAATTACGTTGAATGACAGGTAGTTTCTCAAAAGCATTCAGTACTTGTTCGTCTGAAAATACAATGCCTAAGTCTCTTAAAATTGGGGAAACATGAACGGTATAACAAGTATAAAACTGACAGTCATAATGCTTGGAATAAGCTAAACCAGTTTCAATCATATCTTTGTTTAGTTTGTATTTAGTGGCTTTTTCGCTACCTAAATCAAGTGCAGCTAACACATTGGTGTTATTGCGCCAGGTATTATCCGCAGCTAAATAAAGTGGTAGTGGGGTAAAGCGGATCAACTGCCAGTCAAGTTCACTAAATTGACAATGTTCGTCAATATGGCGCGTTTTTATCACCATCTCATAGTTTTCAAAGTCACTCTCATTGGCTAACCATTGCTCGGGCGCTTCATGCCAAATAATATTTAATGAATAATCTGATTCTGACAATTCGCTTTCAAGTAGTGGTACTAATTCTTTTTTGAGAGTAGCCAACCTTGTTTCTTGAATTACTTGCAATTGTTCAGCTGGCGGCGAGAACAAAATATTACCAGCACTTTCATAGGCAAAGGCGACAATATCAATATGTTTTTGCTTACCAATTGCTTTGTGTTTCGCGTGCAAAATAGCAGTACGTGCAAATTCTACTGAATCAATTAGTACGAGAAGCTTTTTATCCATTCTATTCACTCTGTTGTATGGCGTGAATCATCTGATGGACATTGCCCGAGTATATTCAATTCGCCAGAGGTTGACTCTTGTTCCAGTTTTACCTTAAAGCCCCATAGTCTGTAAAGGTGTTTTAATACCTCATGGTGAGACTTTGCCAGTGGAATATCCTGATGTGGCACGTAGCGCAAGGTTAAAGAGCGATCACCTCTAATATCAACATCATAGATCTGAATATTGGGTTCGTGATTACTGAGGTTATATTGTGCTGAGAGCGCAGTCCGTACCGCGTGATAGCCGCTTTCATCGTGGATCGCACCAACTTGTAGATTCGGATCTTTTTCGTGATCGATAATAGTGAATAATTTAAAGTCACGGATAAGTTTGGGTGATAAAAATTGACTAATAAAACTTTCGTCTTTAAAGTTTTCCATTGCAAAGTGCAGCGTATCTAACCAGTTGCTCCCGGCATATTCTGGAAACCACTGTTTATCTTCTTCGGTAGGGTTTTCACAAATACGGCGGATATCCACCATCATATTAAAACCCAGCGCATAAGGGTTAATACCCGAATAATAATTACTATTGTAAGGGGGCTGATACACAACATTAGTATGACTTTGTAAAAACTCTAACATGAATGAGTCAGTGAGTTTCCCTTCATCATATAAGTGATTCAAAATAGTATAATGCCAAAACGTTGCCCAGCCTTCATTCATTACTTGGGTTTGCTTTTGAGGATAAAAATATTGTGAGATTTTACGCACAATACGAATTATTTCTCGTTGCCAAGATTCCAGTAATGGCGCATTTTTTTCTATAAAATACAAAATATTTTCTTGTGGCTCTGAAGGAAAATGACGCTCGTGTTTTTTAGTTTCCTGTTGATGTGAAGGTATTGTGCGCCAAAGTTCGTTCACTTGTGATTGTAAGTAATCTTCGCGCTCTTGTTGGCGTTTTTGTTCTTCAAATAAAGATATTTGCTGTGGGCGTTTATAACGATCAACACCGTAATTCATAAGTGCATGGCATGAATCGATTAGGTTTTCGACTTCATCAATGCCATGTTTTTCTTCGCAACGAGCAATATAATTTTTTGCAAATAATAGGTAGTCAATAATAGAGCTGGCATCAGTCCATGTTTTAAATAAATAATTACCTTTAAAAAACGAGTTGTGCCCGTAGCAAGCGTGCGCCATCACTAAAGCCTGCATTGGAAGGGTATTTTCTTCCATTAAATAAGCAATACAAGGATTCGAGTTTATGACAATTTCATAAGCCAATCCCATTTGTCCGCGTTTGTAATTTTGCTCAGTTTGAATAAATTTTTTACCATAAGACCAGTGACTATAGCCAATAGGCATACCAACACTGGAATAGGCATCCATCATTTGTTCTGCGGTGATCACTTCAATCTGATTAGGATAAGTATCGAGGCGATAATGTTCAGCAACCCGCGCTATTTCGTCTTGGTATTGTTGTAGTAATTCAAATGTCCAATCTGGCCCATCGCTCATTCGTTTATTGGTCATATAAATACCTCGCTGTACAGCCTAGGCTGCCCCTTGGTGTTGACGGCTCTTCTTGAATAACTCACGGAAAATAGGGTAAATATCTTCAACATTGCGTATATGTTGAATAGCAAAGTTATTATGAGTTTGACAAATATTTTGATACTCACGCCATAGGCTCTGATGGGCGCGGGTAGTGATCTCAATATAAGCGTAATAGCGAATGGTACTGAGCAACTTGTTGCGTAAGATCTCTGAGCATTGGGGAGAGTCATCAGCCCAATTGTCGCCATCTGAGGCTTGTGCTGCATACACATTCCACTCGCCAGCGTTATAACGCTCGGTAATTATCTCATTCATTAACTTCAGTGCGCTGGAGACAATTGTGCCGCCAGTTTCTTGGGAATAGAAAAACTCCTGTTCGTCGACCTCTTTGGCTTGGGTATGATGGCGAATATACACCACTTCAATGTCTTTATAACTGCGGGTCAAAAATTGATAAAGCAAAATATAAAAACGTTTTGCCATATCTTTGGTTGCTTGATCCATCGAGCCCGACACATCCATAATACAAAACATCACCGCTTTACTAGTTGGATGAGGCTGTTTTTCATAGTTACGAAAACGCAAATCGTAATTATCAATAAAGGGCACTGCACTGATGCGTTTTTGTAATGCGGCGATTTCTTGCTCCATTAATGCAATAGCAGCTATATCTGGTTCAGGCTCAGCCATTAATAGGCAAAGCTGTGCTTCAAGCTCTGCTAATTGACGCTTTTTACCCGCGCTCATCGCAACACGCCTTGCAAGTGAGCCCTGAAGTGAACGCACAATATCAATATTACTCGGCATACCATCACTACAAAAACCAGCACGATGAGTTTTCATTTGCACGAGTTTGTCTAACTGGTTTTGCTGTAAATTTGGCAGTTCTAAGTCTTCAAACAGTAAGTCTAGGTACTCATCTTTAGAAATCGAGAAGACAAAGTCATCTTCTCCTTCACCAGAGTCACTCGCTTCACCTTCGCCGGCTCCACCACCTTGGCCACCTTGCGGGCGTTTAATTTTATCACCGGTTGAGAACTGATCGTTACCAGGATGAATTTGTTCTCTATCGCCCCCTTTACCTTGATGAAAAGTAGGTTCACTTATATCCCGTTGCGGAATTGAAATACTCTCACCGCTACTGGAATCAGTGACACTGCGTTTATTTATTGCATCTGACACCGCTTCTTTGATCTGTTTTTTATAGCGCCTGATAAAGCGTTGACGATTTAACGTGCTCTTATTCTTACCGTTCAGGCGACGGTCTATAAAATGCGCCATAAAGACCCCCTAAAAATACACAGCTGCGTGTTATTGCGATTTACGCACGCGTAAATACCACTCTGATAACAAACGAACTTGCTTTTGGGTATATCCTTTTTCCACCATACGATTGACAAAATCTTCATGTTTTTTCTGATCTTCTGCGGATGTTTTCGCATTGAAAGAAATAACGGGTAATAGTTCTTCAGTATTGGAGAACATTTTTTTCTCAATCACAGTGCGCAGTTTTTCATAGCTGGTCCACAATGGATTTTTACCGTTGTTGTGCGCCCGTGCACGCAATACAAAATTAACGATTTCGTTACGGAAATCTTTTGGATTTGAAATGCCGGCTGGTTTTTCAATTTTTTCAAGTTCGGCATTTAATGCTTCGCGGTTGAATAGCTGGCCGGTATCAGGGTCGCGATACTCTTGGTCTTGGATCCAAAAATCAGCATAAGTGACATAGCGGTCAAAAATGTTTTGCCCGTACTCAGAGTAGGACTCTAAATAAGCTGTTTGCAGTTCTTTACCAATAAACTCAACATACTGCGGGATTAAATAGCCTTTCAAGTGGCTTAAGTAGCGTTCTTCAACGTCGGCAGAGAATTGCTCTCGTTCAATTTGTTGCTCTAATACATAAAATAAATGCACTGGGTTTGCCGCTACCTCAAGTGTGTCAAAGTTAAACACGCGCGATAAAATTTTAAATGCAAACCGAGTTGATAGTCCGGTCATGCCTTCATCAACACCGGCATAATCTCGATACTCTTGATACGATTTAGCTTTAGGATCGGTGTCTTTCAAGCTTTCGCCGTCATATACCCGCATTTTTGAGTAGATACTGGAATTTTCGGGATCTTTTAACCGTGATAGCGTGGTAAATTTTGCCAATGTTTCCAGTGTGCCTGGCGCGCAAGGAGCATTATATAATTCACTATGTTCCAATAGCTTGTCGTAGATTTTTACCTCTTCAGATGCACGTAAACAATACGGCACTTTGACGATGTAAACACGGTCTAAAAAGGCTTCATTGTTCTTGTTGTTTTTAAAGGTCTGCCATTCTGATTCGTTTGAATGAGCCAAAATCATGCCATTAAAGGGCAGTGCACTAATACCTTCGGTGCCATTATAATTTCCCTCTTGCGTGGCTGTTAAAAGCGGATGCAATACTTTGATTGGCGCTTTAAACATCTCAACAAATTCCATTAACCCTTGATTTGCAAGACATAATGAACCGGAATAAGCATAAGCATCAGCATCGTTTTGAGCAAAATGTTCTAGTTTGCGAATATCAACTTTACCGACTAAAGCGGAAATATCTTGGTTGTTTTCATCCCCAGGTTCAGTTTTTGCAATAGCAATTTGATTTAAAATAGAGGGGTAGCGTTTTACCACTTTAAACTGGCTAATATCACCATTAAATTCAGATAAGCGCTTAGTGGCCCAGGGTGACATAATGGTTTTTAAGTAACGGGGCTTTATTCCGTATTCTTTTGCCATCAGCTCAGCATCTTCATTAGGATCAAAAAGCGCCAACGGGTGGTCATTGACCGGTGAGCCTTTAATTGAGTAAATAGGCACTTGTTGCATTAAATATTTTAGCTTTTCGGCAATCGATGATTTACCACCGCCTACAGGCCCAAGTAGATAAAGCACTTGTTTACACTCTTCAAGGCCTTGCGCGGCATGTTTTAGGTAAGAAACGATTTGTTCAATCGCATCCTCCATACCGTAAAAATCATTAAAGGCAGGGTAACGTGCTACTACTCTGTTTGAAAATAATCGACTTAACCGTGCATCCTTGGAAGTATCGATCATTTTTGGCTCACCAATGGCCGCTAATAATCGCTCTGGTGCGCTGGCATAAGCCGACTTATCAGTTTTACAAATCTCTAAGAACTCAGCGATACTATACTCTTCTTCTTGTGCCGCTTCGTATCGTGCTTGGTAATGCTCAAAAATACTCATGGAAACCTCCGAAAAACCTGCTTAAACTAGGTGCTTACAAATTAAAAAAGAAGCAAAGGTTATTTAAAGCTTAGTCACGAATTTGATTTTTTGTGCAATAAAATTAAAAATTTATGTTAGAAAACAAAAAAGACGCCGGAGCGTCTTTTAAATTGGGCTTGCTCAGAACGGGCAATCAATTATGCGAAGTTAGCGTTCGCGAATTCCCAGTTAACAAGCGACCAGAATGCTTTTAAGTAGTCTGGACGAACGTTACGGAAATCAATGTAGTAAGCATGTTCCCACAGGTCCACAGTCAGTATCGGTGTTACACCGTCTTGAGTTAGTGGCGTTGCAGCGTTAGAAGTATTAACGATGTCTAAAGAACCATCAGCTAATTTAACTAACCATGTCCAGCTTGAACCAAAGTTGTTTACTGCTTTATCATCAAAAGCTGCTTGGAATGCTTCAAAAGAACCCCATTTAGCATTGATAGCATCTGCAACAGCGCCTGTTGCTTCGCCACCGCCATTTGGAGATAGGCTGTTCCAGTAAAAAGTATGGTTCCAGATCTGTGCTGCATTGTTAAATACGCCACCTTCAGAAGAACATACGATTTCTTCAAGTGATTTACCTTCAAATTCAGTACCTGGGATTAAACCGTTAAGTTTAGTCACATAAGTGTTGTGGTGCTTGCCGTGGTGAAACTCTAATGTTTCTTGTGAAATATGTGGCTCAAGTGCATTAATTGCATATGGTAGTGACGGTAGTTCAAATGCCATTTTTTATCTCCATCTTCTTTTGGTTGATAGTTCAAATAGTAATAGTTAATGCCTGTTCAAACAGGGTAGTTACCTATACCAAATGAGATTATAGTGTTACTATAATTGTTGAGTATTTTACTCAAGTTTTAGCAAACAGCAATGCCAAACAGCAGTGCAAATGCAAGACTATTTCGATTGCGGCTTTATTTGCCCACTTTAAGATACATATATGAGGCTTAATGAAAATTTTTCAAGCCTTAATATGTTCAGCTATCGTCACTTTTGAGGTTGTAGATGGAAACCATTGATAAAATTAAACAGCAGATTTCTGAAAATCCAATTATCCTTTATATGAAAGGATCGCCTAAATTACCAAATTGTGGTTTTTCTTCACAAGCATCTCAAGCATTAATGTCATGCGGTGAACCGTTTGCCTATGTTGATATTTTACTAAATCCTGATATCCGAGCTGAATTACCAGCATATGCCAATTGGCCAACATTTCCACAACTGTGGGTTGATGGCGAATTAATTGGTGGTTGTGACATTATCATTGAAATGTTTCAACGTGGTGAATTACAACCACTGATCACCGAAACAGCAGCTAAATATAAAGAAGCTGACGCTGAGTAACGTTTATCAGCAAATCAACAAAAAGCCGCTTAATTGCGGCTTTTTTGTGATTGTTTGTTAGGACCGTGGGGCAGAATGACATGAACACTAAGCCCACCGTGCTTACGATTGTGTAAGCTAATTTGACCATGATGCGCTTCGACTATTTCACGGCACAATGCTAACCCCAAACCACTACCAGCGACTTTAGTTGAATAAAATGGGATCAATGCATTGGCCATCACTTGCTCACTCATACCTTTACCTTGGTCGTTTACACTGATATGTGTGCCTTTAATATTCTGTGTAACAGTGACACTTATATGTTCGCTTGCAGAGCCTGATTCGTGAGCATTTTTTATTAAGTTGATCAGTAGCTGCTCGACTTGAGTCGGATCAGCCAGTGTATGCACGTCATTACTTATATCGAGCATAAAACACCATTGATTTTGCAGTTGTGTGAGCAACACTTGCCAATTAATTGCGCTTGGCTGAGGAGTGGGCAGTTTGGCAAATTTGCCATAGCCTTGTACAAAGTCGTTTAAATGTTTGATGCGTTCAGAAATGGTAGCAAACACGCGGCTAAGTCTGGGTTCGTCTACTTTTTCACTGAGTAACTGGCCGCTGTGCAGCATTGACGACATGGGACCCAGAGAGTTATTAAGTTCGTGACTAATGATCCGAATGACCTTTTTCCACACCTCCACTTCTTGACGGCTAAGTTCGCGGGTGAGTTGTTTAAAGACATATAAGTAATGGTATTGATTGTTAAGTAATAACTTACCGGTTGATAAATGCCACGCTTGAGATTCTTGGTCTTCAGTATCTAGCGTAAATAAACCATCACTACCGCGCGTTAAAGCATTGTTTAACTGTGGATGAGCATTTTCAAGCAGGTGTGCAAACTGACTCCCTTCAAGCGCTGTTTTGGCATTAAAAAGGTCTCGGGCACTGTAGTTACTATAAACAATAAAGCCTTTATCATTTTTTAAAATAACGGCTTGGGGAGAGCTTTGTAGCACTTTATCAAGCATCAGCTCGCGCTGATAGAGCCATTGTTTCTCTTGGCGTAATTGCTTTGCAGTTTGATTATACAATTGACACAAGCGGCCTAATTCATCGTTACCGTTATAAGCTAGTAAGGTGGCTAATTCACCGTCTTTAAAATTAAGCAAACCAGTTTCAAGTGAGTGTATGCCTTGCACCAGAGTGCGGCTGAGCCGAAAAGATAAATAACTTGCCAGCAGTGATGTGAGCAGCGTTGTTATTAGTAGTGAAGGCCAGCTTAAATGGGTTAACCAGCAGATGAGCCAAACAGGAATAAGTGCAGAGATGTTACATATCAGCACTATTTTACGAGTGAGAGACAGTGCCGGTTTATTTTTTTCCATTAGTAATCAATCTCAAATTTCTGCAAACGGCGGTATAGTGCTTGACGACTTAAACCAAACTGTCTGGCAACTTTTGCGATCACTCCTTGGTGCTGACGCATAGCTTGTTCTAGTTCTACTCTACTGGGTTCTTGTTTAGCAAAGTTAGTGTGCAGCGGTTGCGATTGTAGAGCAAAATCATCGAGGGTAATGTCGCCATTAGGTTTGAGTACGGCTGCGCGTTTACAGGCATTTTCTAGCTCACGAACGTTGCCGGGCCAATTGTGCGCGAGTAATCCTTGCTCTGTTGTAAGCGATAATTCGCGCTCGCCTAAGAAGTGTTTAGCAAGCGCTAAAATGTCATCTGGTCTTTGCGCTAAACTGGGTAAATTTAGCTCAATCACGTTGAGGCGATAATATAAGTCTTCTCTAAATCGACCTGCATGAATAGCCGCTTTTAAATCTTCATTGGTAGCTGAAATAACCCGAACATTTACTTTTTGTGTTTTTGTTGAACCGAGTCGTTCAAACTCACCAGTTTGTAACACGCGCAGTAGTTTCATTTGCCCTGATAATGGCAGGTTACCAATTTCATCTAAAAATAGCGTACCACCATCAGCTGCCTCAAAGCGACCAATTCGCTGTTTGGTGATGCCAGTATAAGCACCCGCTTCAGCGCCAAATAATTCGGCTTCAATTAAATCATGGGGCAGGGCTGCGGCATTGATGGTCAAAAACGGGGCATGGTTTAAGTGAGAATTGGCTTGAATAATTTGTGCAATGCGTTCTTTACCACTGCCATTTGCACCTGTTATTAGCACAGAGACATCTGACTTAGCGACTTGTATTGCCATATTGAGAATTTTATCCATGGCGGTACTTTGATACACTAAACCAACTAGGTTGGCATCGGCTAAACTTGATGTTCGCTCTTGCTGGTGGCGCGCATACATTACATTTTGTTGTTTTGCTTGGCCAAGTTCGATTAAGTTATTAACACAGGTGAGGAGCTTGCTATCGTCCCATGGTTTAGGTAAGTAATCAGCGGCGCCGGCTTTGACTAGCTCTATGGCGCTGGCCAGTTCAGTCCACGCGGTGATCAAAATAATCGGTAAGTGCGGGTTGAGAGCTCTTAGTTGATAAAACAACGCTTTACCTTCTTCGCCAGAGGTGGTGTCATTGCTAAAATTCATATCTTGAATAACCAGCGCGATACGTTGGTATTGCACTATTTGTAAGGCTTCAAGCTGCGTTTTTGCAGTCACAACCTGATAGTCATGAATTTCTAACAGTAATGACAAGGCTTCTAATATGGCAGGGTTGTCATCGACAATAAGTATTTTTTCCATGTGAATTTAATCGCTGTTTTTGTTATCTTTATTTCAAAATGCTACACGGTATTAAACCAGTGTAGCATAGGTTGGGAGCTGCTTTATATTGTTCGCGTGGCGATACTCGGTGATATGTTGGCGGCACGTTTTGCAGGGCCAAACACGGCAAGTAAGCTCATAACAAACACCATAATGGCAGTGCCTGCGATATAGCTCGGTGGCAGTACGGCAATTGAAAAGTGCTGCATTAATAATTGACCAAGTAACAGCGCCGCAATAATGCCAAGGAGCAAGCCCACGCAGCAGATCATCGCATTTTCAACTAAAAAGTAGTTAATAATGGCTGATTTTCGGGCTCCTAATGCACGGCGAGTGCCTATTTGCTTGGTGCGTTTGCTGATATTAAATAAGGTTAAGCCAAAAATCCCCAATGCAGTTACCAGTACTAATATCGTGATGAGCACAATCAGCATACGCATCATCAATTTGTCTGCTGCAACATATTCGTCTTTAAGTTGATCTAAGCCATTGATATTGTTTATCACCCGTTTATTGTAATTATTTAGCATCGCGGTTTCGATTTGCTTCATCACAGCTGCACGTTGACCAGGCTTGGTTCTGACTGCAAATTGTGCGTAAGTTTTGCCTTGAATATAAGGGATCAGCGCCACATTATTTGGGTGACTATCTTTAAGCCAAGGGCCTTTCATTGGCGCTGTGATTCCGATAATTTGTAGCGGTAAGTCACCAAAATAAATGGTTTTTCCTAGGCCATCTCCCTTTGGGAAAAGCTCATTGGCTAACGCTTCGGTAACGACAGTGACATTGGTTGTTCTATCTGTTGGCGAATTTGAAATGAGTACTTCATCTTCACTAAAATTACGCCCGGCAATCAATTTTACGCCATATGTGTCTAGGCCGTGTTCATCAATATGAAAGTAAGCGGTGCGCACACTTAGGCTTTCTTGTGGTGCTGGTTTCAAACTAAAGCTTGATGCACTGCCACTACCGGATAGGGGAATACTGCTGCTTTGTGCTGCATTTACAACCCCAGGTAGGGCTCTTAACATCGCTACGTCTAATTCAAACTGTTGGCTGGCATCAATATCTTTACCAAAGGTCATTACATTAAATTTAAATAAGTCTTGCTCTGGATATCCGGTATCTTGGTTTAAAAAAGCGATTTTATCTTGAATGATAAACGCTGCATTGCTGACAATAGCCGTCGTAATCGCAATTTGAATTAAGAGTAATATTGCGCCTACCTTTGAGCGACACAGTGCATGAAATATAGGTTTGATTTCTAACATGAGTAGCTCCTTATTGGCTCTTTAAGTAAATGGCAGGGTTGGTTTTACACACTAACCAAGCAGGGTAAAGCCCAGCAACAATGCAAGTAGTTATTGCGATAACTGGGGCACTCAATAACATGACTAAATCCATCGAGGCTATGTTTTTGTAATATTCGTAACTTTGTCTTACCCCGAGTAGGCCAATTTGTGCAAGTACAATACCTAGCAAACCGCCGATAAAACCAAGCATGGCTACTTCTACTAAATGCTGTAGAAAGACTTGTCGCTTACTTGCCCCTAAAGCACGGCGCACGCCTACCTCCGGTGCCCGACGCAAAAACTTCGCTAGCAATAAACCAAGGATATTAGCTAAGCACACAGCTAAAAACATAAAGCTTAAGCCGACCAATATTTTGTTGTCTTCACTAACCACATTGTTGTATTGCAGCCATTGATTCACATCACGTAGCTTATACTCGGGCTTTTCTCGCGTAAAGCGGCCACGCTTTTTTTGCTCTGCAATGTAAGAATTAAGGTAATTGTTGTAGTTTGCTTTTTGCTCCGCGTTATCTAGTTGCGCCCAAAACTGGATCCACACTATTTCCGATTGCATTTTATCGGCGTAGCTGTAGATATTATCATGTTTCCAAGCGTTGCTTTTGCCCCAAGTAGTGAGCTCTTTGGTTTTGACTAAACTAAACGGTAAAAATAAATCTTCAGGTTGATTAAATGCACCATTATTTAAATCATAATACTTAAGGTTAAGTGACCAGTCAGCGATCACACCAACAACTTCGTAGCTGTAATCATCTAAGTAGATCAATTGCCCAATTGAGTTGTTTCCTGCAAACAGTTTATCGTTGAGTTCTTTTGAAATCACCACCACAGGGGCGGCAGATTGCTCTTGTTGTTCGCTCCATACACCGCCATAAATAAACGATACATCGAACATCGTAAAAAAATCAGGCGTGGTCATGCGTGCTTCACCAGTAAACGGCTTTACTTTGTCTGAGTCTAAATAAACTGAAAAACCAGTACGCATCATCGCGACCTTTTTTTCAGGAACAGGCGCATTCTGCAAATTGACTGCATCTTGATAAGTCAGTTGCATAGGAAGGTTATCCTCGGTCCACCACGTATGGCCTTCATCCATGGTTTGTAATTGCACAGTATAAAGTTGATTGCTTTTTTCGGGAATAGGATCCGCCGACATCATATGATAAACGCTTAAACTGGTCATGGTTACACCAATCCCAATAGCAATGGCTAGCACCATTAACATGCTTACCAGTGGTGTGCGCTTAAAACTACGCCAACTTAAATCGAGGTAATGTAATAGCATAAGTTACGCTCCAGCCACATTTTTTAGGTTTTGCGCGCCTTGATACAAGGTAAAGTCGGCAAGTTGACCATCAACCACTTGAATATTACGAGGTGCTCTGCGGGCAAGTTCTGGGTCATGAGTCACCATAATGATGGTCGCGCCGTCACGGTTAATTTGCTCCAGCAATTCCATCACTTGACGTGCCATTAAGCTGTCTAGGTTACCTGTTGGTTCATCGGCTAATAAAAAGCGCGGCTCACCGGCGAGGGCGCGGGCAATCGCTACCCGTTGCTGTTGACCACCTGATAACTGTTGCGGCAAATGTTTAGCGCGTGAAGCTAGACCTACTTGTTCTAAGCACTGTTCAATACGACGTTTACGCTCGCTTGCTTTAATACCTCGGTAGCGCAGTGGCACTTCAATGTTTTCATATAAATTTAAATCAGGGATCAGGTTGAAGCCTTGGAAAATAAAACCAATTTTTTGATTGCGACAATCCGCTCGTTGATTGTCGTTCAGTTTGCCAACATTAATACCATCGAGCAGATATTCACCACTGCTAAAAGGTTCTAACATGCCTGCGATATTTAAAAAGGTGGTTTTCCCGGAGCCACTAGGGCCAGTTACAGCGATAAATTCGCCTTCTTCTACTTGTAAGTTAAAGTCGCGTAATGCATGGGTTTGCACCATTTCTGTTTGATACAGTTTACTAATATTGTTCATTTTAAGCATGAGTTGATCCTTGTAATATGGTTGTTCTTATCTCAGTAATAATGTTGGCGCTTGTTTAAAGTTATCGTAACTGGAGATGATCAGCTGATCGCCTGAGCTAACACCTTGTAGCAATTCTATTGCGTTGATGCTGCTTGCCCCGGTTGTGATATTTACCAGTTGTGCGGTGTCGCCGATAACTTTGTAAACCTGCGTACCACCTTGCTGCATAAACGCACCGCGTTTGATTTGTAAAACGTCATCACGATTTTCTAATAAAATGCGCGCTGTTAATCGCTGGTTTTGGCGAATGCCTTTTAGCTCTTCGTCAAAGCGTACTCGAGTAGTTACTTCACGATTGTTAACTTCCGGCGAAATTGCCGACAACACACCAGTCACTTTTTTTGCCCCGAGTGTGAGCTCAACTTCCATTCCTAAACCGAGTTCGTTGGCGTAACTTTCAGGTACTTGCAGTTGTGCTTCAAAATTACTTAAATCAACCAGCGTCATTAACGGCTGACTTTGGGTAACGGCTTCTTTTTGTTGTACAAGCAGGTTACCAACAATACCGGTGACGCTGGCTTTAATAGTTAAGTTTCTGACTTGACGATTTAAATCATCAACGATCAGTTGTTGGCGAGCGAGATCGCGCTCTGCAGCTTTGAGTTCAAATGCTAGTGTATCTTTAGCAAGTTCAACTTCTTGTTGAGCGTGTTTGTAAGAAAGCTTGGCTCGGGCAAGATCATCAACTGCTTTTTCTAAATCAATTTGGCTGATCAAGTTTTTTTCGATAGAAAGCTTAGCACGGCGATTTTCCCTGTCTGCTGCATTGAGCTCTACTTGGGCGAGATCAAGCGTTTTGGTTAAGCTTAACTTTTGTCGGCGTGCTTCTAAGTGCTTACGTTGTAATTCACCATCAAGGCGGGCTAACACCGATTGTTGCTGTTTTAGTTCATTATTGAGTTCTGGGCTATCGACTAAAGCAATAATGTCATCTTTATTTACTTTATCACCGGCTTTAACTTGTAAATCCACATATCCACGTTCTGGGCTATAAACCTTAGGAGCATTTGCAGCAACAATTTTACCGCTGGCGGCTACATCACGTACTAAACGACTAATATTAACGGTAGCAATCTGTAAAGAAGCCCGGTCAACAGAAATACTGCCTTGATTGTTACCCATAAATGCTTGTGCACATAAAGCAAGTACGGCAAGTGATAGCGCCAGCACTATTAATGGTTTTTTGTAACTCCGTCTTTGCGTAATACTTACATCTTGTCCGCTGGTATCTTTTATCATGAGTGATCCTTAGCTATGTTTATTCTCGCAGTAAGTGATCATCAAGCTCACTACTAAGACAGTGATTGGTGAAACTAAAAATAAACTGAGAATAAACATAAGTTGTGTCCTGTAATTATCTTTTAATGTTTATTCGAATATCATGCCACTATTTAATGTCATGATTTTAATGAAATAATTATTTATTCTTAAATTATTTGGTGTCCGCGGACATAAATTGTGTCCGCTGCGGACACTTTACTATGGCGGCTAAGAAGCTGCCGCAGGCGTCAACAGGGTGAGCAAGCTAAAAACTTACTAACTAGCGTAAATTATGCAAAATGTGACTGTTGTGATGATAATTATGCATTAATTAGTGGCTTTAAATTTACCCATAAAAAGACACTGGAAAGAGTATTTACTCTAATGCGCACTGTGGTATCGACCTTGAACGACAACAAAGAGATTCAATAAAAAAGAAAGCATTTATTTTCGCTACACAACTCAGTGAATATTTATTCATTTTTACTCTGGTTTACGTTAACGTAAACTGCAGGTTTGCAGAGCGGTTATTTTACAACTTGTTAAATATGACACCAGTGTCATAAAAAAATAACGGGTAAAATATCGCTAAATGTTAAAAATAGGCATGAAATAAAAAGATTGTGTTGTGGTGAGAAATATTCAAGAATGTGAATATGTATTCAAGGCGCTATTGACTCAATGTACAATTGGCGATAGTTTTGACTGTCTGCTAGCAAACCGTCGAGAAGGTCATTCATAGCTAGCTGTTGTAGCAAGGGGAGGGGTCTATGTTATACGACTCAAAATTAGAAAAAGATAATTGTGGCTTTGGCTTAATAGCCCAAGTTAATGGTCAGGCAAGTCATCGTTTAATTCGAACAGCGATCACTGGCTTAGACCGTATGGAACACCGTGGTGGTATTTCTGCCGATGGTAAAACAGGCGATGGCTGTGGCTTATTATTACAAAAGCCAGATAGCTTTTTTCGTGCTATTGCTGCTGAAAAAAATTGGCACTTGGGTAAAAATTATGCCGTTGGCATGATTTTCCTAAACTCAGATCCAGTACTTGCGCAAGCTGCAAAAGATATATTGAGTGAAGAACTCGAAAAAGAAACCCTCAATATTCAAGGTTGGCGAATTGTGCCAACAGATGAATCATGTTTAGGGCCAATTGCAATCAAGCAGTTACCTAAATTTGAACAGATTTTTGTTAATGCACCAGAAGGCTGGCGCCCAAAAGATTTAGAGCGTCGTTTATACGTTGCGCGCCGTCGTGCTGAAAAGCGTTTAAGCGAAGATGAAGGCTTTTACATTGCCAGCTTGTCAGGGTTAGTAACTATCTACAAAGGCTTAATGATGCCGGTGGATTTGCCTAACTTCTATTTAGATTTAGCTGATATCCGCATGACCAGCGCAATTTGTGTATTTCACCAACGTTTTTCAACTAATACACAACCGCGTTGGCCTTTGGCTCAGCCGTTCCGCTATTTAGCGCACAATGGTGAAATCAACACCATACAAGGTAACCGCCAGTGGGCTCGTGCTCGTTCATATAAGTTTGCATCGCCGCTTATTCCAGATTTGCAATCAGCAGCACCCTTTGTCAATGAAACCGGCTCAGATTCATCAAGCCTAGATAATATGCTTGAGTTGTTTTTAGCTGGTGGCATGGATTTATTCCGTGCTATGCGAATGCTAGTACCACCTGCATGGCAGAAAAACCGTGCGATGGATGATGACTTACGTGCATTTTACGACTTTAACTCTATGCACATGGAACCATGGGATGGCCCTGCTGGTATTGTGATGTCTGATGGGCGCTTTGCCGCGTGTAACTTGGACCGTAATGGTCTGCGTCCTGCACGTTATGTGATCACTCAAGATGGCTTTATTACCCTCGCTTCTGAAGTGGGGATTTGGGATTACACTGCGGATGAAGTGGTTGAGAAAGGCCGCGTTGGCCCTGGTGAGCTATTAGTTATTGATACTCAGTTAGGTAAAATTTGGCACTCAGACGAAATTGATCGCGATCTTAAATCTCGCCATCCATACAAAGCATGGCTTGAGGCCAATGTTAAGCGCTTAACGCCGTTTGAGCAGCTATCAGAGCAAGATGCGGGCAACCGTTCATTTGATGATGAAACATTACTGAAATATCAAAAAATGTTTGGTTACACCAATGAAGAACTTGATAGCGTTATTCGCGTAATGGGTGAAATTGGTCAAGAAGCAACCGGTTCTATGGGGGATGACACGCCATTTGCAGTGCTTTCTGAAGGTAACCGTTCATTGTTTGATTACTTCCGTCAAAAGTTTGCGCAAGTAACTAACCCGCCAATCGATCCACTGCGTGAAAACCATGTAATGTCGCTGGCGACCTGTATCGGTAGTGAGCAAAACGTGTTTAACGAGACCACCGGCCACGCTAAGCGTCTACAGTTTGATACTCCAATTCTAATGTATGCAGACATGCAACAATTATTGAGCGCTGATCAGGCTCATTACAGCTATTGCAAAATCGATATCACCTACAGCAAAGAAGAAGGCCTTGGTGATGCAGTAATCCGTATTTGTGACGAAGCGCAAGAAAAAGCAGCTGGTGGCTGTGTCATGTTGTTTTTGAGTGACCGTAATTTTGATGAGAATAAATTACCAATTCCTGCCGCTATGGCTGTTGGAGCGGTACAAAAGCGTTTAGTTGATAACAATTTACGTTGTGAATCAAATATCATCATTGAAACAGGTAGTGTCCGTGACGCGCATCAATTTGCGGTATTAATTGGTTTTGGTGCAACGGCAATTTACCCGTACTTAGCATATGAATCACTGGTTGCGATGAGCGACTCTAAAGTGATCAACAAGAGCTATTGCCAAGTTACGCTTGCTTATCGTAATGCAATCAACAAAGGCTTGTACAAGATCATGTCAAAAATGGGCATTAGTACCGTGGCATCGTATCGTTGTTCAATGTTGTTTGAAGCAGTTGGTTTGTCGGATGCAATTGTTGATACCTGTTTTAATGGTGTGGCAAGTCGCATTAAAGGCGCGTGTTTTACTGATTTTGATGATGACCAACGCAAGTTACATACTTTGGCATTAAGTAAACGTAAATTACTCAGCCATGGCGGCTTATTAAAGTATGTGCATGACGGCGAGTATCACGCGTACAACCCAGATGTTATTCAAACGCTACAAAAAGCGGTGCGCTCAGGCGAATATTCTGATTACAGCGTATACGCAGATCTTGTTAATAAGCGCCCAATTGCCACATTACGTGACATGCTTGCACTGAAACTGCCAGCAGAGGGGATCAGTATTGATGATGTTGAGCCTGCAACTGAGCTATATAAGCGTTTTGACTCGGCGGCAATGAGTATCGGTGCATTATCGCCAGAGGCGCATGAAGCGCTTGCAATTGCGATGAACCGCTTAGGTGGCTGTTCAAATTCAGGTGAAGGCGGCGAAGACAAACTACGCTATGGTACCGAGAAAAACTCTCGTATCAAGCAAGTCGCGTCAGGTCGTTTTGGGGTAACACCACATTACTTACGCAGTGCTGACGTTATTCAAATTAAAGTAGCGCAAGGTGCAAAACCAGGTGAAGGCGGGCAATTGCCGGGCGAAAAAGTAACCCCGTATATTGCTAAGCTTCGTTACTCGGTACCGGGTGTGACCTTAATTTCGCCACCACCGCATCACGATATTTATTCGATTGAAGATTTAGCTCAGCTTATTTTCGATTTAAAACAAGTAAACCCTAAAGCGTTGATCTCAGTAAAACTAGTATCAGAGCCAGGTGTGGGCACAATCGCCACTGGTGTTGCTAAAGCATATGCTGATTTAATTACTATTTCAGGCTATGACGGCGGTACTGGCGCAAGCCCGCTAACGTCGGTTAAATATGCGGGTAGCCCGTGGGAGCTTGGTCTTGCTGAAACACAACAAGCGCTGGTTGAAAACGGTTTACGTCATCGTATTCGTTTGCAAACTGATGGTGGTTTAAAAACCGGCCTTGATATCATCAAAGCAGCTATTTTAGGTGCAGAGAGCTTTGGTTTTGGTACGGGTCCTATGGTTGCGCTTGGTTGTAAGTACCTGCGTATTTGCCACCTAAATAACTGTGCAACCGGTGTAGCAACGCAAGACGAAACATTGCGTCAAAAACATTTCCATGGCCTACCAGAAATGGCGATGAACTACTTTAAGTTTATTGCTCAAGAAGCCCGTGAAATTATGGCAAGCCTTGGGGTTGCCAAACTAACAGACTTAATCGGTCGTCTTGATTTACTCGAAGCGATTGAAGGTAAAACGGCAAAGCAGCAAAAAATTGACTTATCGTCAGTGATTGCACAGCCGAATAACCCAACTGGTGAAACCTTATACTGCAGCGCACCTAATACGTCACATTATTTAGGTAAGTTGAATGAAACCTTACTTGCTAAAGCTCAACAAGCAATTGATGAGAGCAGCGGTATTTCACTGGTCAGCCGTATTTGTAACACTGACCGTTCGGTGGGCGCGATGTTATCGGGTTATATAGCTGATAAGCATGGCAATCAAGGCATGGCGGCTGATCCTGTCTCGATTGAGTTACACGGAACCGCTGGTCAATCATTTGGTGTATGGAATGCTGGTGGCCTAGAAATGACCCTAGTCGGCGATGCTAACGATTACGTAGGCAAAGGCATGGCGGGCGGTAAGCTGGTTATTCGCCCACCACTGGGTTCGTCATTTGAAAGTCACAAAGCGACCATCGCAGGTAATACCTGTTTATATGGTGCAACGGGTGGCAAGCTGTTTGCTGCAGGTTGTGCTGGAGAGCGTTTTGCGGTTCGTAACTCAGGCGTGCAAGCGGTTGTTGAAGGCGTAGGTGATAATGGCTGTGAGTACATGACCGGTGGCGTAGTTTGCGTGTTGGGCAATGTAGGCGTGAACTTTGGTGCAGGTATGACCGGTGGCTTTGCCTATATTTTGGATGAGCGTAATGACTTTGAAAAACGCATTAATCCAGAGCTAGTCGAAGTGGTGCTGTTAGATGAGCTAGCGTCACACCAAGAGCATTTGCGTGGTCTAATTGCTGAGCATTTAGAACTAACAGGCTCAAGCCGTGCAGAAACTATTTTAGCCAGTTTTGAAACGTATTTACCAAAATTCAAACTAGTTAAGCCAAAATCAAGTGATGTGAAAAGTTTACTCGGGCATCGCGCCCGTAGTAGTGCTGAACTTCGTGTTCAAGCACAGTAAGGGGGTAGTATGAGCGAGAATGTATATCAATTTATAGACGTGCAGCGGGTTGATCCCCGCAAAAAGCCAATTTCGTCACGTAAAAAATCATTTGTTGAAATTTACGAACCCTTTTCAGAGAAGCAAGTAAACTCACAAGCGGACCGCTGCCTAGATTGTGGTAACCCGTATTGTGAATGGAAATGCCCAGTGCATAACTATATCCCACAGTGGTTAAAGTTAATTCGTACTGGCCGTATTCTTGAAGCTGCGGAGCTATCACACCGCACAAATAGTTTACCAGAAGTGTGTGGCCGGGTGTGCCCGCAAGATCGTTTGTGTGAAGGTTCATGTACATTAGACGAAGAGTTTGGTGCAGTAACAATCGGTAATATTGAAAAATATATTACTGATACTGCATTTAAAATGGGCTGGAAGCCTGATATGTCGTACGTGGTATGGACCGATAAAAAAGTAGCTATCATCGGTGCCGGCCCTGCAGGCCTAGGTTGCGCTGATATTCTAGTGCGTAATGGTGTAAAACCAGTGGTATTTGACCGTCATCCAGAAATTGGTGGCTTGCTTACTTTTGGTATTCCATCGTTCAAACTTGAAAAACAAGTCATGCAAAAACGTCGTGAAATTTTCACCGAAATGGGGGTTGAGTTTAAACTTAACACTGAAGTTGGTGTTGATATCACTATGGATGAAATATTGGCCGAATACGACGCAGTATTTTTGGGAGTGGGGACTTATCAAAGCATGCGTGCTGGCCTTGAAAACGAAGATGCACCAGGTGTACATGATGCATTACCGTTCTTAATCGGTAATACCAACCGCGTAATGGGCTATGATGAGTCTAACCAAGCTTATCTTGATATGGCTAACCAAAAGGTTGTGGTACTTGGTGGTGGTGATACCGCGATGGACTGTGTACGTACCTCAATTCGTCAAGGTGCGGCAAAAGTAATCTGTGCTTATCGTCGTGATGAAGAAAACATGCCAGGTTCAAGACGTGAAGTGAAAAACGCCAAAGAAGAAGGTGTTGAATTTACTTTTAACGTGCAACCAACCGGTATCGTACTAAACGACAACGGCCATGTTGCAGGCGTACAAATGGTAAAAACCCAAATGGGTGAACCAGATGAAAAAGGCCGCAGCCGCGCAGAAGTAGTACCTGGCTCAGAACATGTGATTGAAGCCGACCAAGTAATAATGGCATTTGGTTTCAAACCACACAAAATGGATTGGTTAGAAAAGTACGATGTAGAGATAAATCACTGGGGCGGTATCAACGCACCAGAAAAAGGTGAATTTACCCATCAAACAACCAACCCTAAAATCTTTGCCGGCGGCGATATAGTGCGCGGCTCAGATTTAGTAGTTACCGCAATCTTTGAAGGGCGTAACGCCGCTGAAGGGATCATGGACTACTTGAAAGTGTAACGTTTTAAAGGTTTAAGAATGTAAAAAGCAAGCCAGATGGCTTGCTTTTTTTATGGCTTGGATAGTAGAGTTTTAAGCGCTAAGTCGTAAGTTTTAAGTTTACTCGGTGTTAAATTAAGCAACGTAGGTAGGGTGACAACTAAACCCAACGAAAAAATAGCTAACCAGTTAACACAGGCAAGAGGAACTAAGAAATGATAGACCCTTTTCTTTTGATGATATAATTCTGAATTGCGATGATACTCAGAAACAAAGCTGAAGATTATTTATCATGCTGCTGCCTTTTAATACACTTTGTTTATGGTCAGAATTGCGCGGTGACTGAGTATCGTTAATTCCCCTCTCACATTTTACGCCCAATTAGATTAGTGTTGGCACTATGGTGATAAATGAATTGTTTTTATTGAAAAAGATAAATTAAAAAATAATGATTTTAGTTATTTAAAAAAGTGATGCAGGTTAAGCTACATATGGATGAACCCAAGAAAAAATTAAAGCAGCATTTAGAGACGTATACACCGACTTGTATTGCTATTTTTAAACGCTTTATTTCGAAGTACGAAATCACGATGAAAAATGAGACCGGACGTGTAGAGTGTATTTGCGAAGTGTTTGATGAGCATAAGTTAGCGCTGACATTTATTACCTGTACTGATATGGCAAACCATAGCCAAGTGCTTGAGGATTGCGATGAAGCTTTTATGGCGAAACATGAGTTTATCAGTCGCGAATATCATGCACAGTATATGGCTTATTTAAAACAGTATATTGCAAAAAATGATATTGATGAAGATGAGTGTGATGCTTATGATAGTATCAGCGAACCCATTATTATTGAATGGCTGTCGCAATGTTGGTTGATGGCTAATAACGATAATAACTCAGACTATAATCTTTTTTATTTTATACACCGTTATCCAAATGAACCGATAATAAACTTAGTTAATCAAGAAAAATTATCGCTATATGAGTTAAATAGTGATAGGTAGATAACGTGTGTGTTTGGGCTCATATAATAACAATAGGTTGAGTGTATGAATCTTATGAAAAATGTGATGAAACTGACTTTTGATAATATCACCTTATCTATAACACAAGAATGCCAGTTTTTTCGATATAAGAGCAAAGCGCCATATGGTTATAAATCCCAACTCATAGCTTGCATACTTAATAGTCCCGCTGTTTCCTGTTGATCCATATCATCCTTATACATTTGCCTAGCTATAGTGAATACTTCATAAGTTAGGCCGTAGCTTCTTACGTATTCTATAAAATCTAGTAACTCAAACCTATCTACGTCGCCGTTTATTAGTTTATCTTTAAAAAACTGTATATCGTCATCCATCTAGTTCTCTTTTAATTAGCACATAACAAAAACATCAAAATGATTTAGTACGTTTTTGCAATTGTTAAGGATGTTTATTATTATCACTTAGTTAAATATTAAAGATAAGCTAAATTTATGTGTTTGATACTTTTATATTTGAATATGAGTATAGTATTACAAAATGGAGCTAACTTTACAGCTAGTAAATACTTGTCATTAGTGACTGAATAGTGATTTTTATCAATGTTACTACAACCAACTTACATCTCATTGTGAAATTCACTAATTTTTCTACTGTTAAGTAGGCAGCTTTTCAACGTAACTAATTATCAGTTATACTGATAATGAAATTCAATGATTATCAGTAATCTAAGCAGGATTAATAATCCTTAGTTTTGCTCCTTCGTTGTATATTCAACTAATAATTTCTGCTTGTAAACGAGGTTTGACAAAGGAGTCAATTATGAAAAGTCGTGAAGTTTCGCACTTTTTTCTTGGAAGAGTTTCTGATCATTCAAAATACAATTCCTTCCTTGAAGAGCGTTATGGTTTTGATGATGATATTCCTCTTTCAAAATTTTGCGAATCACAGGGAGAAGTTTTTATCGATCATGACTTCATGGAAATTGGATCAAGAGATCAGGAGTCTTCATTAGAAACTTTTTTTAAGCCGTATTCATATTCTGAGCATTGGTTGCATGATGTTATTAAAACAGCAGAGGAATTTGAATTATTAGATGCTAACGTGCTTCTATTTTTATCAAAGGAAGAAATTGATAGGCCAAGAACAGTCAAAGGTGATGGATTTGAATTGATATATATGGGTGAGTTTAGTTATCCCACTTAAAGTATGGAGAGCTATTCGGATAGCAATTTTATAAATATGGCTAAATAGCTTTTATGGTTTTAAAAAGATGTTAGCCTACCTTAAATTTCGAGTTTTTTGGTGTACTCAAACTTGAACTTTGATACCGTTGCAAGTCTCTCTGGAGTATAAATAGTTTTATATGTATTGGGGTAGTATGAAATATTTCTCAAGTATTATGGCGTTGTTAATTTCGTTTCATCTTATTGCTCAAGAAATTAAAGTTAATTCAGGAATTTATTCAGACTACTATCATATAAAATATGAAATTACTTCAGGCAAGTATTCTGTAAACACTGAATATGGATTCAATAAAGGGGGTCAATTTGAAGTGTTTGTGCCAAAAGAGTACTTTCCGATCACGGCGCCAATGTGCAAAAAAAATATCATAATTCGTATGCCTTACTCTAAGTCTGAAAAACGTAAACGTGCTCTTTACAACGCACTATTATTATCAAAAACGATGACCGTTATATTAGAGCTAAATCCGTATGTTAAAGTCTTACAAAAAGAGCCATTACAGGTTGAGTTAGAAAACTGTAATGTATTTTTTAGGCATAAAGCGGGGGATTACTTTGATCAGCTCTAAAATACGTGATAGATAATTCACGCGGTTGATGCTTTACACACTTGAAAGTCTCTTAGTTTCTGTGTGAGTTAAAATTACTCAAAGATGACTTTAAGTCGTATATTTGATTAACTTACTTGATATATTTGACATAAATTTTAAGTGGAAACTTATATAAAAATTAGGATCGTAATGGAAAACTTAACGAATGAATCTTACACTTTTAAAGATATCGACGACAAAATTTTAATTTTAGATTATATAGGGGATTCAAAAGACGTTGTTATCCCTGATTATATTAATAACAAACCTGTGGTTGCAATTATGCGTGAAGCGTTTGACAATAAAAAGCTTGAAGCTGTTGTGTTACCAAAGTATTTAGAATTTATAGATGAAGATGCCTTCTATCAAAACCAAATTAAAGAAATTGTTATTCCTGCTAGCGTTATAAAAATTGGTGGTGGGGCATTTGGACGTAATAAAATAGAAAAGCTGACTATTGAAGCGGAAATAGATTCTCTTCCTATGTTTTGTTTTGTCGGGAATAACATAGAAAACTTGACTATACCGGCTTCTGTAACGTCAATTAGTAATGATTGCTTCGGTGAAAATAAATATCTTAAAAAAGTTACTTTGCCTGAATGTTTATTAGAGGATAAAAAGAATATATTTGGTGGTTGTGATATCGACAACATTACTTTTATTCCAATTTAAAGAGCTCGATTTATAGAAAGACGAAGGTCTATAACTCTTTGTTACCTACATGGATGTGGGTAAGGGACGCGGTAGTTTAATTGCTCGATTTTTTACTTGGCCCACCAGGTTATAAATCTCGCGCCGCGATTACCCCCATATTGAACGAATTTTAATCCGCAAGGGGTGGGTTGAAGACAGGTTACTAGAATTGACTAAGGTATTTTGCATTGATGTATGTACTTATGCAGTCATGAGTAAATCAGAGCTCATCTTTTTTAACCAAGCGGTTGAACAATACCGAGAGCGCTTAGTAAGCATCAGTTGGTTTATGAAGATATTAAATGAAGACAGTGCCTGCCAGTAAAGCGAATAAAGAAGATAACTGCACAGGGCGCTTTTATTCGCTGCCATCCGTGGCGCTCACACTTCGGGCTGCCTAATGGCATTCAAATTTATTCTCTATAAATTTGTGGGAAGGATGCTTCAAGTTACAAGCGCTTCTTGATGAAGCTGCAGAGGCATTCTGTATGGTATATGTTGATTTAGACCCTATCAGGGCCAAAATGGTGCGTATTCTCATGACTTTGATCACCGATTCTCATCAGCTTTGATCACTTGATTTATCATTTTGTAGAGCCGTTTTTAAATTAGCTTAACTGATCATCATCAGTCAATTTATTTAACTGTTT
>NZ_JACJEY010000239.1:0-245 GCF_014164295.1 Pseudoalteromonas sp. SG43-7 | reverse complement strand
TTATATTCAGTTTTACAATTACAAACGTAGGCATTCTACGCTTAATTATATGACGCCACATCAGAAATATAATGAATTAAAAAATGCCGCTTAGAATCTCTACAGAATTTGTTGACCATTACACCCCAGGACATCTCCCTTTAGATCGCATTGATGTGTGGTTTCAAGATGAAGCACGGTTTGGACAACAAAATCAAACAACACGCTTATGGGCTGAAACAGGCTCTAGGCCTCGCGCAACAAAA
>NZ_JACJEY010000238.1:0-245 GCF_014164295.1 Pseudoalteromonas sp. SG43-7 | reverse complement strand
TCAAATTAAGGGGGAAAGTTATAGGATCAAAGAAAAGAAACAAGCCGGATTAATGGAAAACCTTAATAAATAGTGGATCATTATTCAAATGGTGGAGTGGATCACTTTTCGGTTGTTGTTGACACCTAAATCATCTGCAATATCTTCTAGACGAACATCATCACATTGAGATAATGCTTTTTCAACCGCTTGAACTTTAAATTCTTGTGTAAATCGACGTCTCATTTTTATCTGCCTCTATTAAA
>NZ_JACJEY010000237.1:0-246 GCF_014164295.1 Pseudoalteromonas sp. SG43-7 | reverse complement strand
AAGCACGGTTTGGACAACAAAATCAAACAACACGCTTATGGGCTGAAACAGGCTCTAGGCCTCGCGCAACAAAACAACAGCAGTTTGAGTATGGATACTTATTTGGTGCAGTGTGCCCAAGTAATACCAATCTGCCAAATTATGTGATCTAATTAGCACACTGATACTTATCTACTTTTACTAAATTGAACTTAGAAAAATCCAAGCAACTTTTAGCTTTATCACGTAAAGAGCCTAATGCGAGAA
>NZ_JACJEY010000236.1:0-246 GCF_014164295.1 Pseudoalteromonas sp. SG43-7 | reverse complement strand
GATAAATACAGTGATAACAAGGCGTAAGTTTCGACATGTAGTTGTTATACTTGAATAAATTATAACGCAGTTAGCACTTTATTTAGCTCGCTAGAATGGTTAAATATTTAAGTCGATTGGTATAATACCAATCTGCATAAAGATTAAGTCAATTTTATCCAGTCTCTAGAGCATATGCTTTTAACCGTATCAGGAACAGAAATGAATTTATTCCACGCTTGCGAAACCTGTTCGACTATTTCTTCA
>NZ_JACJEY010000235.1:0-246 GCF_014164295.1 Pseudoalteromonas sp. SG43-7 | reverse complement strand
GTAAGCGTATAGCTAACGACACCTAGCTTTGCTAAAGTTCCAAGGCAGAAGTGGCTCAAGGTTATCTGGCTGCTCTGCAATATGTTGTAAGCAAGTAGTAATATAGTCATGCACTACAAGATCATTTGCCTTTGCGGTTTCAACAAGACTATAAAGTATAGCGCTGGCATGAGCACCATTGCAGGTATTTGAGAACAACCAGTTTTTTCGCCCTATTACGAACGGTTTTATAGCTCGCTCTGCACG
>NZ_JACJEY010000234.1:0-248 GCF_014164295.1 Pseudoalteromonas sp. SG43-7 | reverse complement strand
CGAAAACAGTTAAATAAATTGACTGATGATGATCAGTTAAGCTAATTTAAAAACGGCTCTACAAAATGATAAATCAAGTGATCAAAGCTGATGAGAATCGGTGATCAAAGTCATGAGAATACGCAGAAGGAGGCAGACTAATGGGGGAAGATATTGCTCAGTATATTTATGACCAGTTCAACATAAGATATCACACCGATCATATTTACAAACTGCTCAAGAAGCGTGGGTTTAGCTGGATCACAAGC
>NZ_JACJEY010000233.1:0-248 GCF_014164295.1 Pseudoalteromonas sp. SG43-7 | reverse complement strand
CGTAAGCGTATAGCTAACGACACCTAGCTTTGCTTAATGTTCCAAGGTAGCAGTGGCTCAAGGTTATCTGGCTGCTCAGCAAGGCGCTGTAAGCAAGTAGAGATATAGTCATGCACCACAAGGTCATTTGCCTTTGCGGTTTCAACAAGACTATAAAGTATAGCGCTGGCATGAGCACCATTGCAGGTATTTGAGAACAACCAGTTTTTTCGCCCTATTACGAACGGTTTTATAGCTCGCTCTGCACG
>NZ_JACJEY010000232.1:0-249 GCF_014164295.1 Pseudoalteromonas sp. SG43-7 | reverse complement strand
GATCGGCAAAATCATTAAGAACACAAAAGTGATCATTATCGCGTAATTTTCGTGATCAAAGCTTAATGAGAATAAGTGATCAAAGTTAATGCCATTGGATGATCAAAGCTGGTGAGAATATGCACCTTCTGAAGAACTTGCTGACTGTTTTACATAATCTGACAGTGTGTTTAGTTGTTGTAAGGTTAATTTAGCTGGACGACCTTTAATCGGTTTGTTGTTCAAGCCAGTAACGCCATTATTAAGGTA
>NZ_JACJEY010000231.1:0-249 GCF_014164295.1 Pseudoalteromonas sp. SG43-7 | reverse complement strand
TAAGACTTTTATTTTCATGAACTCTTCTTTTGAAATCATGGTGCTTATCCAAAAGCACCAGTGTTAAGTTAACTGGATCAGATTTCAATTGTTGAAGTGGATCATTTTTGCATTGCTGGTAACAACAATCAAAATTTAAAGTAATTAAAGCATTGAAGAAAGCGACCCCAAGCTATACGGTATCTGAGTTGTGTCGTGCTTTAGAAGTCAGTACAAGTAGTTATTACTATGCGCCCGTCGCGCCAAATA
>NZ_JACJEY010000230.1:0-250 GCF_014164295.1 Pseudoalteromonas sp. SG43-7 | reverse complement strand
AGCCACTCGCCTACAAGTAATTAATTAAACACCAGAGTAAAATTTAACACCGTAGGCGTTGAGCTTGCTGACGCACAAATACCACACCAAATTTTGAATATCGCGATGGCAAGCCACTCGCCTACGTAAATTTAAACATCCACTTTTATTTTTTCGATAATTTCTACGTTGGCGGCAGGAAAATTGTAATCGTCTAACTTATCAATCGCGACCCATGCACTTTGCTGACCTTCTGCGCCATGGGCTTGGC
>NZ_JACJEY010000022.1:0-72310 GCF_014164295.1 Pseudoalteromonas sp. SG43-7 | reverse complement strand
CCACACAGATGATTGCTTTATATTGTTAAAGAACGTTGCGGTTAAAGTTAAACTTTATCTCGCTAGGGCTGCGCATATTACGCTTTCCTATTTTTTTGTCAACACTTAATTTTAAACTTTCTTAAAAATCTAAACTCAAGTTTTACTCGACTAACTGATTAACTCTTGCAGCTTAAGCGTTGCCTGCTGCCGTCTCAGTGGGGTCGCATTATAGGGCGCGGAGAATTTTACGCAAGCGTTTTTTAAAGAAAACTTGAAATAAAGTGCTGTTCGTTCAATTTACGCGCTAAACACACTAAAACCCCTAGTCAGCTGTACAAAATAACAACGACTTTTCCCTGAAAGGATCTTCAGTATTATCTATTATCGATATTTCGCAAGTTTTTGGCATAAAAAAAGCGCCATTAACTTCGGCGCTTTCCATAAAACAAAATAAAAACTTGTTAATAGAGGATACTGTAAAGCTTTCTTCTATATTTAGCCGCTAAACTATCACCATCCGGTAAAGAGGCAATAATAGCTAAATAACTTACCTTGGCATCGGCAAAATTCAAATCTTTTTTCAACACTGTAAATAGTAACTCTAACGCTTGCTCTTTTTTGCCTGCTTGGTCGTATGCTGCACTTAGTTCAACTTTTAACTCAAGATCGTTAGGATACTTTTCAACTTTCGCTTGTAATGCTTTTAGCTCTGGCGATTCTTGTGCTTGAAGTGCTTGTGCGCACTTTGCTTGAATATTTGTAAAGTATGCATCTTGCTCATTTTCATTTACTGAAGCTAACAAAGCTTGCGCGTCATCCAGTTTATGAATTTGAATGCATATATCTGCCAATACTAATTTTATACGCGCATTTGTATTGTCTAATTCGTAAGCCTGCTTGGCAAAATTAAACGCTTGATTTAAATCCTGAGCGATCAGTGCTTGCTTGGCTTGTTCTAACAACATTTCATGAGGCTGCGGTAAATGTTTACTTAACGCTTCTCTGATTTGAGTTTCAGCTTGTGCACCGGCTAATACATCAACAGGTGCTGAATCTTTTAATAGCACTAAGGTTGGTAATGTTTGTAGTCCAACTTGCTGTGCTAGTTGTGCTGCGAGTGCTTGCTCTAAATCACAATCTAATGTGGCAACTAATATATAGTCACCATAATCTTTGGCTATTGTCTGTAAAATAGCTGCTTGAGATTGACACTCTGGACTTTGTGCTGAAAAGAAACTTAACAGGACTAGTTTTTGTTGTGATGTTTCACCCAGCACTTGTTGAAGATTTTGCGGATTAACATTTACCATATTATTCATTGCTATTGATTGCCATATCAGACTATTTAGGGTTTTATATGGAGGCAAACATAATAATTACAAGCCCAGAATCACAAGCCATAAATCAAAAAGGTCTTTTATGAAATTTCATAGTCTATACGCTGCACTTATACTGCTTAGTCCATTAGCAAGCTCAACAACCTTGGAGCTGAAGTTAGATAAAACGATGCCTGCCATTGAAAAGTTTTACTTAGATTTACACCAGTCCCCAGAACTTTCATACCATGAGCAAGAAACGGGAGAAAAGCTTGCCACCAAATTACGTGCGCTTGGCTATGAGGTGACCGACAATGTGGGTGGCTTTGGTGTAGTAGGCTTATATAAAAATGGTGATGGCCCGACAATAATGATCCGTACTGATACAGACGGCTTACCAATCATAGAACAAACAGGTAAATCATATGCTTCAACAGTCACTGTTATAAATGATGAAGGAGCAAACGTTGGTGTGATGCACGGATGTGGTCATGATATTCATATGAGTTCATTTATTGGTACTGCGCAACAATTAATGCTACATAAAGATTCATGGCAAGGAACCTTAATGATGGTGGCACAACCTGCAGAAGAGGTGGGAGGCGGTGCAAAAGCGATGCTCAAAGAAGGTTTATTTAATAAATATCCGACTCCTGATCACGTTATCGCTTTGCATGTTAGTGCGAGTGTTCCTGCAGGACAAGTCAGTATGAAAAATGAGTACACCATGGCCAGTGTGGATTCAGTAGATATTACGGTTAAAGGTAAAGGTGGTCATGGTGCTTACCCACATATGACTATTGATCCTGTTGTTATCGCATCACGGATCGTGTTGGCACTGCAAACAATTACCAGTCGCGAATTATCACCTCTTGAACCCTCAGTAATTACAGTGGGTTCAATTCACGGTGGAGCTAAACATAATGTAATTTCGAATGAAGTAAAGCTACAGCTGACACTTAGAAGTTATAATCCTAAAATTCGCGAGCAACAAATTGCAGCAATAAAACGTATAACTAAAGGCATTGCATTAAGTGCAGGATTGGATGAAAGCTTAATACCTGTGGTTTATGTACATGAAGATGAGTCAATCCCATCTACATATAACGACCCTGCACAAACTAATATTGTACGTAGTGCGATTAGCTCGGCGATTGGACAAAGTAATGTGCTTGAAACCGAAGCGGTTATGGCAGGGGAAGATTTTGGTTTATATGGCCGCACAGATAAAAACATCCCTATCACCTTATTTTGGTTAGGTGGTGTAGAGCAAGCTCAATATCAAGCGGCACAAACATCAGGGGCAACTTTACCTTCACTACATTCAAGTAAATTTTCACCTGACTATAAAGTTGCAATCCCCACAGGTATCACTGCAATGAGTAACGCTGCGGTGGCTTTGTTTAATCAATAATCTTAGCAATGGATGACTAAGTCGATTTTGTTTTTGGTTTAGTTTTTCTTGTAAAACGCCGCTTTTGCGGCGTTTTTGGTAATTGTGCAAATACGTTGCTATCACAATTTTTGGCAAGTTCCACAAAAGCCGCTAAATCCACTAATAAAGGATTTAAAAATTGTTGATAACTCATTTGTTGTTCTGCTATGTCGCCCAACGATGCTTCCCATTTTGCGGTTAGGTCTGGGCTGGCTAAACCATGCGGTAACGCACTGATCAATGCTTTACCTGTATCGGTTGCTAAAATGAGTTTACCTTGACGTCTTAAAAATTGTCTTCTAAATAATAACTCTAAAATACCCGCTCTGGTTGCTTCGGTTCCTAAGCCATCTGTTTCTTTGAGTATTTTTTTGATTTCTGGATCTTTAACGTACCGACTAATACCTGTCATTGCACTAAGCAGCGTTGCATCATTGAAATGAGCTGGCGGGCTGGTCATTTTATCAATTACTTCACCGCGTTCACACTGCAACTGTTGCCCTTTAATTAATGGCGGCAATATCTGCTCATCTTTTAATGCGGTTTTTCCCATTAACGCTTTAAAGCCTAAACTTACATCTTGTTTTGCGTTGGCTTTAAAGATACCACCATTAATTGTTATTTCAGCCTTTGTTTCATTGTAAATGTAGTCTGGATAAAACTGGATCAGATAATGACGGCTAATAAGACCATACACTTTACCTTCTTCAACGCTCAAACTTGCTGACTTTTGCTGCTTAGCGGTAGGAATAATGGCGTGATGCGCAGCCACCTTAGCATCGTTAAAACACTTACTGCGTTTACTCACATCTGCGCCTTGGCAATGAGTGTCATTTTGCCCGCCATTGATGGCAATTGCCTTTATTATACTGGCTGCTTCTTGGTGATGATCTTTGGGCAAGTAACGATTGTCTGAACGTGGATAGGTAATTAGCTTGTGACGCTCATATAAATTTTGACAAATATCCAATACCTTTTGTGCAGGCATTGAAAAAGCTTTCGCAGCATCAATTTGTAACGCTGACAAATTATACGGCAAAGGTGCTTGTTGCTTTTTCTGCTTTTGTTCAAGCGCAGTAACTTCACCTGATTGATTAGAAATTCGCGACGCAACATTCTCAGCAAGGCCTCGATGGAGCACTCGCCCCTCTTCATCTTGATAAGGTTCACACGCTTTGCTTGGTTGCCACTTTGCTGTAAACGGCTCTTTATTTTCGGTACTTAAATGGGCTAATACTTCATAAAAAGGTTTTGGCACAAAATTAGCAATCTCGTTATCACGCTGAACAACCAATCCTAATATTGGTGTTTGTACACGCCCTACTGATAATACATTACCAAACCCTGCTTTTTGACCTGCAAGCGTATAGGCGCGCGTTAAATTCATACCAAACAGCCAATCAGCTCGCGAACGCGCCAAAGCAGATACACTAAGTGGAATAAATTCACGGTTAGAGCGAACGTTTTGCAGCGACTTTTTAACCGCGCTAACATTCAAATCACTGATCAATAAACGTTGAATTTGCTGTTTTTTGGCTTGGCTAAGTTTAACTTGCTCAATCACCTCATCAACAAGTAATTGCCCTTCTCGGTCTGGATCACCAGCATGAACAAGTTGATCAGCTTGTTTGATTAACTTTTTAAGTACCGTAAGTTGCTTACGAGTTTTAGATTTTGCTTTTAACTGCCATTGCTGTGGGATAATCGGTAAGTCATCAAAGCGCCATTTTTTATATTGCTCATTATAATCATCAGGCTCTGCCTGCTCGAGCAAGTGACCTATACACCAAGAAACACAATCGCCATTAGCCACTTCAATATAGCCATCATGTTTTTTATGAGGCTTTGGTAGCGCATCAGCAATGGCACGACCTAAAGATGGCTTCTCGGCTATATAAAGTTTCATAGGGCACTATCAACAACTGGTTATTTACACAGTAGTTTAGCACACGTAATTTAATCTACAAATAGTTAATGATTAGCTCTTTAAACTGCGATTTTTTCGCATAAATAAATACAACAGAGGAAGGTAGCACACAACGACAGTGCCAATATTGATTAAAGGTAATAACGTTTTATATAGCATAGTGCTATACGATAAATCCCAAAGGTGGCGATCCACTAATCTAAATAATTGTAAGATAGGCGCACTAATTACAACCAACTGACCGATCACACTTTGCCAAAGATACACTTTATCTTTAATAGCCCAGTAAGCAATCAAAGCCATCCAAGCAATATCATTAAAAGCCCAAACTACATAACGCCAAATATAAGGGTCATCTAACTCTCTAAGGCTTGAATAAATCACAGCGCCATACAAGAAGAAAACAGCTGTAATCAAGACAAAGCGTAATGCCAACCAATCCTTACGTATGTAAAATACAAAAATAGCTGGGAGTAAAAATAACACCCAGCTATATTCAAGTATAAAAATTAAATTGTTCACCCAATTAGGCATTGACGTTACTTAACATTCTTCTCTTCATCATCGCCACCAGAACCATTGCCCGGCATATAGCTATATTTATCAACGTTTTTCATCAGACACTCCGTTACACTTGTTAAAAAACTACTTTAAGCTAAATTAGGTACTTTGCCAAGCATCTTAACGAACATCTATCGGATCTGATTCCTTAGCCTTGCCTTGCATTATTGAAATTTCCACGCGGCGATTACGTCGTCTATCCGCATCAGAATCATTTGGAACAAGTGGTCGAGTTTCGGCATGACCGACAACAACCATTCTGGTTTTATCAAAGCCTTGCGCTTTTTGCATTTCAGTTGCAACCGCAACTGCACGCTTCGATGATAAGTCCCAGTTATTGGTATACAGCTCATTCGAAACTTGAAAATCATCAGTATGACCAGACACCGTAATTTCGCCTGGCACATCTTTTAGTAACGCAGCTATATCACGAATGATTGGTTTAAACTTAGGTTGTAAAAATGCACTCCCAGATGGAAATGAACCATTTTCACGAATACGAATAATAATTTGCTGACCTAATGATTCCAACTCAACAGCACCATCCATGATTTGTTGTTCCAATTGCTGGGCTATCTTTTTAACTAACTCATTAACCTGCTCTTGATCAGCTGCAGAAATAGATTGTTCTGATGCTTGTTGTTGCGCTGTACTTTGTGACTCACCGCCACGCTTATTACCGCGTTGCTCTTGACGACCGCCAGCTGAGCTTTCATCACCAGCCTGAAACTCAAGCATTTGCTGGGTCATTTCGACAGTTTGCTGTTGAATGGTTTCGATTGGAGTAGGTTCAGGTTTACCTGGGGTGAACTCCATCGCGATAACGGATGTTCCTTTGGGAATATCTTTTACTTCTATTTTATTTTGTACACCAAAGGCAAACTTCATTGAGCCTGCGATTTGTTTAAATTTAAGTACATCCATTTCTGAAAACGCGAGTAAAAGTACAAAGAAGCACATCAATAGTGACATCAAATCCGCGAAGGTACCCATCCATGCTGGTAACCCGGGTGGTGGACACTTGCACTCTTGATCTGACATGCTTACTCCTCAGTATCCACTTTTCGTTTTGATTCAGCGAGGTAGTTTTTCAAAATACCTTCGATGACTTTTGGGTTTTGGCCATCTTGTATACCTAATACCGCATCTAAAATTAGCCGCTGATTCATTGCTTCTTCGTCTTTACGCAATTCCAATTTTACTTGGATAGGAATTGCCACCACGTTTGCTAAAAACGCACCATATAATGTTGTTAAAAGCGCTACCGCCATCGCAGGACCAATCGCTTTAGGGTCATCCATATTCGACAACATCGCAACTAGACCAATCAAAGTACCTATCATACCCATCGCAGGCGCAATATCGGCAAGCGCTTTAAACAAACCGGCCCCCGATTCATGACGAGTAGAAGTAAGAGAAATATCTTTTTGCAAGGTGGCACGAACAACATCAGCGTCATGACCGTCAACAAGCATATCAACCCCTTTACGCATAAACGCATTGGGTATTTCTGCTTCCTCAAGTGCTAAAAATCCGCCTTTACGGGCCGAGTCTGCAAGTTCAACTGCTTTTTCGATAAGCTCTTCAGGTGACTCTATTTTGAACATGAAGGCTTTAGCCGCGACTTTACCGATACCGAGGAATTGACTCATCGTATAGTTTGATAACACTATAAAAATCGAACCACCGAAAACAATAACCACCGATGGCGTGTTATAAAACATAGCCACTTCGCCGCCACTACTTAGTACCATTGACATAGCAATAAGACCAATAGCTCCGAGAATACCTATAATGGTTGCTAAATCCACTTACCCCTCCAGAGGAATCGATGCTTTGTTGCTACCAGCAACAAATTTTTATTATTAACAGCTTATCGGCAATCTATTGAATTACTTAAACCATTTAATGAAAAAAATGAAATGAAAGTTTTCAACCCTGTTTAGCATTTTAAGCTACCATTGATAACCTGCAAGGCTTAAGTAAAGGTATAAATAATTAAAAGTGGCAAGAAAACAATTAATTATTCAAAAAAAATGCATCACCCTTTGACCTAGTTTAGCATTCCCCCTAAAATTGGCCTCACATTTCTATCATCTAAGTTAAATCAGTATGGCGACGAAAAAACCAGAGAACCTAAGCTTCGAGCAAGCGCTTGATGAATTATCCTTAATCGTCACAGAAATGGAGCAAGGAGAGCTTTCCCTTGAGCAATCATTAAAACAGTTTGAACGCGGTATTGCTTTAGCCGGCGCATCTTCAAGTAAGTTACAACAAGCTGAACAAAAAGTAGCTATTTTAATGGGTAGTGATAGTCAGTCACCACTTACTAACTTTGATAATGATTTGGAATAACGGGTGTTAATAACAGAGCAAATAAAATGTGCTCAACAAGATGTTGAAGCCACTCTCAATCGGTATTTTGAGCAACCGCTCGATACCGAGCACAGCATCAAACAAGCCACCCACTACAGCGTTTTAAATGGCGGTAAACGATTACGACCATTTTTAGTGTATGCCACGGGAAAAATGCTTGGCGCAAATAAACAAGATTTAGACGTGTTGGCTGCTGCTATTGAATGTATTCATAGTTATTCGTTAGTTCATGATGATTTACCCGCGATGGATGACGACGACCTGCGACGTGGTAGACCGACTTGCCATATTGTCTATGGCGAAGCTCATGCTATTTTAGCCGGTGATGCGCTGCAAACATTAGCGTTTGATTTAATTGCTAACCATTCATTTAACGTTCCTGCACAGCAACAGTTAAAAATGATTGCAGCACTTGCCAAAGCATCGGGTATTGAAGGTATGGTCGGTGGTCAAGCACTGGATATTGCAGCGACTGACAAATTAGTCAATTTAGCTGAGCTCGAACGTATCCATAAATTAAAAACAGGTGCTTTGTTAAATTGTGCAATTACTTTAGGTGCATTATGCGCAGCTGATACAAATCAACAAACATTATTACAATTAAAACAGTTTGGTGATGCAATTGGGCTGGCTTTTCAGGTGCAAGACGATATTCTTGATATCGAAGGTGATACCCAAGTCTTAGGTAAACCACAAGGCTCCGATGTTGCAGCAAATAAAGCGACCTACCCTGCTCTACTTGGGCTTACAGGTGCAAAACAAAAAGCACAATCATTACTAAAATGCGCACTCGATGCGTTAGCAGCAATAGATGCTGACACTTCTGAGCTAGAAAACTTGGCAAAATATATTGTTGAACGCGATTATTAATTCTAGGCTCTAGCTTGAGCAAGTAATGATGTACAAAATAACTAAAGAATCAGAGTAATATTACGCTATAATGACCTCTGGTTAGCGAAGGATGTATTAAAAATCATGACACTTGATAGTAGCAAGTATCCATTATTAGGTTTGGTTGACGAACCAGCCCAGTTGCGTGATTTAGCGCAAGACAAATTACCTGCTTTTAGTAATGAGTTACGTGATTACTTACTAAACTCAGTCTCGCAAAGTAGTGGTCACTTAGCATCAGGTTTAGGCACAGTTGAGCTTACTGTAGCGCTTCATTATGTATATAACACCCCTGAAGATCGCTTAGTATGGGATGTAGGCCATCAAGCATACCCACATAAAATTCTCACAGGGCGCCGTGATCAAATGCACACGATCCGCCAAAAAGACGGTTTACATCCGTTTCCATTTCGTGAAGAAAGCCACTACGACACTTTTAGTGTTGGCCATTCAAGCACCTCGATCTCTGCTGCTTTAGGCATGTCAATTGCGGCGCAAAAAGAAGGCAAAGGACGAAAAACAGTAGCGGTTATTGGTGATGGTGCGATTACCGCGGGCATGGCGTTTGAAGCAATGAATCACTTAGGTGATGTTAAATCTGACATGCTGATCATATTAAACGATAACGAAATGTCGATTTCTGAAAATGTCGGTGCACTTACTAATCATTTCGCTCGTATCTTATCAGGCAGTTTTTACACTAACATTCGTGAAGGTAGTAAAAAGCTGCTATCTGGCGTGCCACCAGTAAAAGAATTAGCCAGCCGCATGGAAGAGCACTTAAAAGGCATGGTTATCCCAGGCACCTTTTTTGAAGAGTTAGGCTTAAATTACATTGGCCCAATTGATGGTCATGATGTAAACATGTTGGTTGATACACTGCGCAATATGCGTAACCTAAAAGGGCCGCAGTTACTGCATATCAAAACCCAGAAAGGTAAAGGCTATAAACCAGCAGAAGCAGATCCAATAGGCTATCACGGCGTACCTAAGTTCGACCCTGCGATTTCCAGCCTACCAAAATCAAAACCAGGCGCTGCGACTTTTTCTAAAGTATTTGGCGATTGGTTGTGTGACATGGCAAGTCAAGATGAAAAGCTTATGGCAATCACCCCGGCTATGCGTGAAGGCTCAGGCATGGTGCGTTTTTCAAAAGAATACCCTGAGCAATATTTTGATGTTGCCATTGCCGAGCAACACGCGGTTACTTTAGCCGCAGGTTTTGCCTGCGAAGGCTTAAAACCAGTTGTCGCTATTTATTCAAGCTTTTTACAACGTGCCTACGATCAGCTTATTCACGATGTTGCTCTGCAAAACTTACCCGTGTTATTTGCAATTGACCGTGCTGGTATTGTTGGTGCTGATGGCGAAACTCATCAAGGCGCATACGATTTAAGCTTTATCCGTTGTATCCCCAATATGATTATCATGGCACCGAGTGATACTAATGAATGTCGGCAAATGCTGTACACTGGTTATCGTTGTAACAGCCCTGTTGCAGTTCGTTATCCTCGTGGTAGTGCTGGCACAACTGAAATCTGCGAGCAAATGACTGAGCTTGAAATTGGTAAAGGTCGTGTGATTAAACAAGGTGCTAAAATCGCAGTTTTATCCTTTGGTACTTTACTTGAAAACGCTCAACTGGCAGTCAATGAATTAAATGCCAGCCTCGTTGATATGCGTTTTGTTAAACCTCTTGATAGCGCACTAATCGACACTTTATTAGCCGATCATGACGTCATTGTAACCCTTGAAGATAACGCGATTGTTGGTGGTGCAGGCTCTGCTGTTAATGAATATTTAGCAGCTATCAAAGCAACAGTAAGCATCCTAAATTTAGGCATTCCCGATGAATTCATCAAGCATGGCACGCAAGAGCAAATGCACGATGAAATGGGCTTAGGCTCACAAGGTATACTCGATAGCATAAAAAACTTTATTACTAAGTAACCAAAGTTTAAGTTAATAAAATAACAAAGGAGCGTAGGCTCCTTTATTATTTATTTTCAAACATTTAAAAAAATCTCACTTTTTTTTCAACTTTCTTGCATCCAATTATTTCCCTGCCACGTTTATTCACTGAGGTTAGCTCGTGAGCAAAGTGTTCACGCTTTTATATAATACCAATCGACTTAAATATTTAGCCTTTCTAGCGTGCTAAATAAAGCGCTAACGGCGTTATGAATTTTTCATGTAGAACAACTACATATAAAAATTTATGCCTTGTTATCACTCTATTTATCCGTCGCTATAAATGACTAACAACTTAACACGATTGGTATAAGCTGTTTTAAGCCAAGCTCTTTGTATGTTCACATTTGATGGAATATTTAAGAAGGTACAAGTTATGAAAACGTTAAAATCAGGCGAAAGCACCAAATCTATTCACGCACAATTAATGACCAGTAAACTTTGTTTGTCTGCGCTTACTCTAGCAATTTTGATTGGCTTAACCGGCTGTAGTGGCGATGATGGAAAAGATGGTGCTGTAGGCCCGCAAGGTGAAATGGGCATGGACGGCGTCGATGGTAGTAATGGTGCTGATGGTACAAATGGTAGCGATGGCACGAATGGATCAGATGGTACTCCAGGATTTGCAGCCGCAACTTTTATTTTGGCTAATAATGGTGCTGATAATGCAGGCACCGTTGATTTGATTAATCAAAATGCTGCAAAGTTAAAAACATTTAATAGTGGTGCAAATGAAGGTGTTGCATTTGATAGCTTAGGTAATTTAATTCAAGCCAGCGATTCTGGTAATGGCGCTCTTAGCACCGTTTGCCAAGTATTAAGCCGTGCCGATGGGGGTATGTTTGACAGTAATCGTGATCGTACCATTACCGGCAGCAACACTACGTTAGTCAATCCCAAAGGTATTCATATATCAAATAAGCGCGGACTCATTTTTGCCGCTGACTTTAATGCCATGCAGATCACTGTCTTTGGTGCTACCGCCGCAGGAAATGCAGCGCCTTTAGCTAGTACAGTTACAGACGCAAAACCGTGGGATGTAACATACGATGATATAAACGATCGCTTATATGTGGCACTCACTAATGGTGATGTTGCAGTATACGATAATTATGTAGATGGTGGCTTTACCGCTATGGCAACTCGTACAATCACACCCAGTGATGCAAGCGGTAACAAAGTTTCCGTTAATATTCATGGTATCGTTTATGATGCTGATACAAATAAATTAGTACTTTCTGACGTCGGCAGTGCCAGTGATGCAACCGACGGCGCATTATTTGTGATCAACAACGCATCCCTTGCTACTGGCAATACCACGGTTGCTCGCAGTATCGCTGGCCCTGCTACTATGCTTGGTAACCCTGTGGATATCAGCCTGACTGGTAGCGACTTACGCGTTGCAGAAAAATCTAATGATGCAATTCTGGTATTTAGCAATATCTTTAATGGCGTCAGTGGTGACATTAGTCCAGATAGCGTCACCGCAACGATTAAGCCAGAGTCAATAACCGCAACAGTGATGCATAATGATATGCCTGATGTATCTGACAGTTATATGACTAATATGCCATTGATGGGTATTGCTGTAAGCAGTAATCCAAGCGCGGCAGGCCCTACAACAGGACAAATTTCACGTCTAAATGCACAGTTAACAAGTGAAATTGGCAGTTATAATGCAAGTCAAACAATCGAAAGTGTTGCCTTTGATAAAGCCGGTAACAGCTATGCGAGCTTTGATAACAGCACAACCTCTGTAGGTGGAATTGTTATTTCCAATAAAGTCGCGATGCACCGTGATGGCGAGGTATTTACACTAAGCCAAGATTCTATCATCAGCGGCAGTAATACCGGCCTAATCTCGCCAAAAGGTATTGATGTAGCATCAGACAGTGGAATGATTTTTGTCGCTGAAAACAATGCCACAACACCGGGAATATTAATATTCTCAACATGTACTACGGGTGATGTAACGCCCCTTTTGACGCTCACAGCAAGCGGTGGTGCACGTCCATGGGATGTTGACTATGATGTCACTACTGATAGAGCATTTGTGGCATTAACCAATGGGACTATTGCTGTTTTTGATGAAGTTAAAAGCAAGCTAATGGCGGGTATGAGCACTGTAACCGGGGAAGATCGCTTAATTACACCCGCAACAGCAGGAGTCGCATTCCCAGCCCCTACCAATATACATGGCATTGATTACGATCCACTAAGTGACTCATTAATTGTCTCAGATGTAGGCAGTGCCGCTGACGCCACTGATGGTAAATTGTTTGTATTAAATAATGCAGGAACCGGATCAGGTTTGAACAATGTCAGTGTCAATATCGCCGGACCTGCAACCATGCTCGGTAATCCTGTCGATATTATGTTTACCGGCAATCATTTATACGTAGCCGAAAAATCAAATGGCTTAGTCATGCGGTTTGATAATATTCTCAATAGCCCCAGCGGTGATATTGCAGCCAGCGTAAGCTACTCATTCACAGCTCCTGAGTCTGTTGCTATTTTACCAAGCTGGCTAAATCGCTAACCATCAAGGACAGTTAAATTAACTGCCTTTAGTTGGCCTCCCAATGCCTTAACTTTTCGAGTTAAGGCATTTCTTATCTTTAACTAACAGCAGTCTTAGAATAAGCAAACGCATAATTAGCCAATTAGCGCATCCACACTTTGATATCTGCTAAACCATTAGCTTGTAATACACTCAGTTGTTGCTCAACATTGTTGGTTTGCTCAAACTCAAAGGCATCTAATTGTTCATCAAAGGTGATGTTTGCAACACCATCGCCACCGCGCTTTTTAACTTGATGTAGCGCGATATCCGCTAAGTTGACAGAGGTTTCCCAACCAATAACCTGACCACCTAATAATGGTAATGGGTAAAATGAAAAGCCAATCGATGCAGTCAAGTTTATACTGTCACCACTGGGCAACTTAAATGTGTGATCAGCAATTACTTTACACAGCTGTGCAACATAACTATCGATTGCAGTGCGTTTAAAGTCACGTAGCAGTAACAAGAATTCATCACCACTCCAACGGGCAACATAATCAGATCCTTGGGTACGAGAGTTAAGCAATGCAGCCATTTGCTGCAAACAACTATCACCACCAATCGGTCCATAAGCGTCATTAATGCGGCTAAAATTATCAAAATTAATGATTAGCAACACCAAGGATTTCCCCTGCGCTTGTAATGATTGTGAGTTACGCTGAAAGTGCTCTATATCTTTTGGTAGTTGATCAAATAAGAAGCGACGGCTTCTCAGCCCAGTAAGTTCATCTGAGTGACTCATAAGCTTTAGCTGTGAGTTAACTTGATTTAGCTTATCATTAGCTTGGCGCAGCTCCCCGGTGCGCTCTGTGATCAGACTTTCAAGCGCGGTTTGCTTACGGCGCTCTTGCTTTCTAAATACCCAAAACACTAAATAAAATAATAAAATAAAACTACCAGTGATCAACAACCGAAAATAAATTGTTTCATCAAACCGTCTTGGTACCACAAATGAATATTCCGTACGTTGCGCCTTCTGCCAGCCTTCACCTTGTCGTTTAGCCTCAAGTTGAAACAAAAATGCACCAGGCGGTAAATTGGTATAAATAGCTTCACGACGGGTATTAGCATAACGCCAATCGCTGTCTAAACCAGTTAAACGATAGCGAAACTCAATACTGGTCGGTGCATAATAGTCTATCGCTGTATATTTAAGGGTGATATCACGTTCATCGATTTCTAATTCAGGATTACGCCCTAATGCAGCTGTTGCAAGTTTACGTATCCCAGTATTTAAACTCTCAACCTTTGGCTGTAATGGTTTAACGCCAAACAGCTCAATATCCTTAGGGATCTCCACGACCCCCTGTAGGCTCGGATACCACATTGAATTACCTAACTCCGCCACAGCGTCATGGCCAAGGCCGGTACAACACTGGCTGGCCTTACCGTCAAGTTGACGATCGTATGACGAAATAACCTGCTCTACTTTTAAGCTTTCAATATCGGTACTAAACTGTTCAACCGGCATTCGGTAGACACCTTTCATGGTACTAACCCATATGCGCTTGAGCTTTTCATCATAACGTAAACTAAAAATAGAACCGTAAGGTAAGCCATTGGTAGCATCTAACTGACGCCAATGCCCTTGTGTGCTTCGATAAAATAAACCATCATTTAATGAGCCGATTAATATACCAACTCCATCAATGTTTAAGATGCTTGTAACATAAGCACTTTCAAGACTCGTTTGATCGCCAATTTTTTCAATACCACGATCAGTAAAGTAGTAAGCGCCTTTGCTAGTGCCAATTAAACCAAAATTAGCTTCATCAACGACATAAGTAATAAACTTACTGCCTAAAAATGCGTTATAAGCAAATGGGGTTAAACCACCGTAACTAAGCCGATACATACCCCGGCCAGTACCAAGCCAAAAGCCTCCTTTGCTGGAGCGACTAATCGCAAACACCGGGTTATCTTTTAAAGCGCGTCCAGGGACAGTGAACAAGGTGTTGTTTTCATAAATATACACACCACGTCCAGTGGCGATATATAAACGTGAGCCATCAAACTGTAAATCATGCACGGCTGCACGTCCGTATTGATTACTTGGGATTTGATTGATAAAGTTTTTATCTAAATCAAAGTAGCCTACACCACTGCGGTTAGCGACCCACAATCTCCCATCGGGCGCTTGGCTAATGGCCATAACCGCTTCGGTCATTTGTGATATAGCTGAGTGACGTTCTATTCGGCCTTCGTGCGCAAGCCATAATCCTTCACTAAAACTCGCAAGCCAAATATTATTATCATTATCGCGATATAAATCAGCAAACCAAATACTTTGGTCAAGTTGGCTCGGTTCAACCCATTGCCAATCGCCGGAGTTGTCTCGAAACAGTAAGCGCCCATAGGTCGAAATCCACAGTGCTCCATTTGAGTCACTCATAAATTTATAAACCGCTGAGTTATTCGCATTGGGCAGTGGAAAGGGCCTTAACTCGTCATCTAAATCTAAAAAGTAAGCACCGAGCTCTGACGCTAAATATAAGTTGCCTTCCAGCCATGCTAAATCATGAATAATCGTTTGTGCTAAACGCTCAGGTATAGATACCTTAGCAGTTAGTTCTAAGCGTAATTTTGCAAAATCAGAGGAGGAATTAGTTAACCGTAGCAAGTATCGTTCATTCACCAGCCAGATCCCTTCTGGCGATAATGCCAGCTGACTGACAGTACCAACAATCTGCTTTACTGAACTGGCACTCATTACAGGGACTAGTAAGTCATGCACTGCGCTGACATTGATCTGATTGCGAGATACAAAGTACAGGCCATTCGCTGCTATCCAAATACTGCCTTTCGCATCTTCGATAACATCGCGTACAGGGCCTTTTACACTAAACTCTTGCGCTGCCATAGTGGTGGGATCGATGACCACAATACCATCTTTAGTACCAATCCATAAATAGCCTTCGCTATCGACTAGTAATTTATTAATGCCGTTACTGGGTAAGAAATTACTATTTAAGGTGTTGTAATTAGTGAATGTATTGCCATCAAAGCGACTGAGGCCAAACTGAGTTCCCAGCCACATATAGCCTTGCTTATCTTGCACGACACTTTTAAGTGACTGCGATGGTAAGCCATTTTGCATATTCCATTGTTTTACAACATAGTCGGTAATTGACGCCTTACTTGGCATACTGCAGAACAGCACAATAATAACCAATAAAAATCGCATCATAACGTCAATACCTCGTTGCAAAACTAAGGTTAAAAGGGCAAATAACCCATTTTAAACAATGCCTGAACACAAATTAAAGAAAATATACCAGCTAAAACATCATCCGCCATAATACCTACACCACCATGAACCCGCTTATCAAGAAAGCGAATAGGACCTGGTTTAGCGATATCAAAAAAACGAAATAACAAAAAACCCACTAACAAAGACTGCCAACTTAATGCAGCTCCGATCATGGTAATGTAAAATCCGGCAACTTCATCCCATACAATCGCGGGATGATCATGTACTCCCAGATCATCAGCGGTTTTGCCACATGCCCATATACCAATAATACTAATAACTACCGCAAATACAATTTGTAACCACAGCGGGAAATACATAGTAGTAAAAATAAACGGTAGCGCAGCAAAGGTACCAAACGTACCCGGCGCTTTAGGCGCTAACCCTAAACCAAAGCCCAAACCAAAAAATTGATGAGGGCGCTTTAAATTAAATAATGCAGGTTTATTCAAACCGACTCCTTGGTGAAGTGTTCAAAACCAGCATCATCATATGCTAATTTTTCGCCATCGAGCATCAGCTCAACCTCGCCTTCACCACTTTTTATTTGTCCAATGCAGGCTGCATCTACACCATACTGGCGCAATTTCATTTCCAGCATACTTTTATTGCTATCAGGTACCGTAAATAACAACTCATAGTCATCGCCATAATTGAGGATAAACGGCAGTTGTTGATCTCGTTCTAAAGTAGCACGCAATGCATCCGAGGTTGGTATTTTATTCACATCAATACAAGCGCTAACTTGCGACAGAGCTAAAATATGCCCAAGATCTGCCAATAGACCATCTGAGATATCAATCGCTGATGATGCTAAACCGCGTAATACTTGCCCCGCAGCAACACGCGGAGTTGGGTAATCAAATCGTTGATTAACGTACCTTAAGTGCTCTGGAGCAATCTTAATCTCTTGCTTACGAGCTTCAATCGCAAGCCCGGCATCACCTAGCGGCCCTGTAACATAAACCCAGTCACCTACTTTAGCACCGCTTCGGCGCAGTGCTTTACCTGCAGGCACTGTACCTTTAGCACAAATAGTAATTGTTAACGGCCCTTGCGTGGTATCGCCACCAATGATTTGCACATTAAAATACTCTGCGATTTCATGCATGCCTTCGGTGAATTCTTCCAGCCACTCAACATCAATATTTGGCAACGTTAAAGCAACCGAAACCCACGTAGGCTCAGCCCCCATAGCAGCTAAATCACTTAAGTTTACGGCAAGAGCACGATGGCCTAATGCACGCGGATCGATGTCATCAAAAAAGTGTACGCCTGCTACCAGTGTATCGGTGGTAATCGCTAACTGACAATTTTCAGGAACAGTAACCAATGCACAATCGTCACCAATCCCTAAATTAACATCGCGACGAATTATGCCACGACCTTTAAAGTAGCGATTTATTAATTCAAATTCCTTCATACACAAAAAAGCCGGCCTATGCCGGCTCTCCTTTTACGGTCGCATTACTTACGTAAATGCTTTACCGCTTTATCAAGTACACCATTAACAAATTTATGGCTGTCTTCAGCGCCAAATATCTTAGCAAGCTCAATACCTTCGTTGATAGCAACTTTATAAGGTACATCTTCACGGAATTTCAGCTCATAGCTGCTTAAACGTAAAATAGCGCGTTCAACTTGGTCTAACTCGTTAAATGGACGAGTTAAATGTGGCGATACTGCTTCGTCTAGTTGCTTATGATTTATAGCAACACCACGCGAAAGATCTTTAAAGTATTCAACATCAATTTTAGTCACATCGTTTTCGATCAACATTTGTTGTTCGATATCGGCAATGGCATTGCCACTTAATTGCCAAGAATAAACGGCTTGAAGTGCTAAGATACGTGCTTTACGTCTTGCTGCTGGTTTCACAAAAATTCCTTAAACTTAAATTTTATCTAACACATTAACCATTTCAAGTGCGCCTAAAGCAGCTTCGCCGCCTTTGTTGCCCATTTTAGTGCCAGCGCGTTCAATCGCTTGCTCAATGCTTTCAGTGGTTAATACGCCAAATGCAATCGGGATATCATACTCAAGCGACACTTGCGCTAAGCCTTTATTTGATTCGCCAGCGACAAGATCAAAATGTGGTGTACCACCTCTGATCACAACGCCTAAAGCGATGATTGCATCATACTCTTTTTTTGCTGCAACGCGTTTCGCCGCTAAAGGTAATTCTACCGCACCTGGTACATAAACTACGGTAATATCATCATCAGATACACCACCAGTACGTTTTAATTCATCAACAGCACCAGCTAATAGGCTGCTACCAATAAAGTCATTAAAACGAGAAATAACGATAGCGAATTTCTTGCCAGGAGCGTATTTATTACCTTCAATAATTTTCATTCGATAACCCTAAAAAATAAGTTCAAGCGGTTGCGATTGCGCAAAAATTGCTGCGCATCATACCATATAAATAAAATAATAGCCTAGTTTAAGCGTTGTGCTTATTGTGGCTCTACGTAGTCAACCACTTCTAAGTGAAAGCCCGATAACGCATGGTACTTTTTAGGTAAGCTCATCAAACGCATTTTTTCAATGCCCAAGTCAGCTAAAATTTGTGACCCTACGCCTACGGTGCGTGAAGTACCTTGGAATTTACGATGCGCTACCGTCTCACCAGCATCTTCTGCAGCAAACGCTTTGACTGTCGCTTCTAGTTCTTCGGTGCATTCTTGCTTACCTAGAATAACTAACACACCTTGATGCTTTGCAATATAAGCCATGGCATCTGACAAGCCCCAGCTTCTATCGGCACTGCGATCAGATAACAAAATATCATTGAAGGTACTTTTTAAATGAACCCGTACTAAGGTTGGTTCATTCGTTTTAACCTCACCATTTAACAGCGCATAATGTAACTGGCCGTCAATGGTATCTTTATAAGTAACTAAGTCAAACTCACCATGTACGGTTGGCAACTTACATTTTGCCACTTGCTCAATAGTGGTTTCATTCATGTTACGGTATTCAATTAAATCAGCAATAGTGCCAATTTTGATATTATGTTGCTCAGCAAATACTTCTAAATCAGGACGACGCGCCATGGTGCCATCAGCATTAAGAATTTCCACAATTACTGATGAAGGCTCTAAGCCGGCTAAGCGGGCTAAATCACAACCGGCTTCAGTGTGACCGGCACGCGTTAATACGCCACCTGGTTGTGCCATAATAGGAAAGATATGCCCAGGTTGAACGATATCACTTGGTACAGCACCTTTGGCAATCGCAGCTTGCACAGTACGAGCGCGATCAGCAGCAGAAATCCCCGTAGTCACACCTTTCGAGGCTTCAATCGACATCGTAAAGTTAGTCGAAAATGCCGCACCATTGTTTTTTACCATTAATGGTAAATCAAGTTGCTCACAGCGCTCTTGAGTCATTGTTAGGCAAATTAAGCCACGACCATGAGTGGCCATAAAATTGATCGCTTCAGCACTAATGTGCTCGGCTGCGATAATTAAATCGCCTTCATTTTCTCTGTCTTCATCATCCATTAAAATAACCATTTTACCGGCTTTAATGTCATCAATAATTTCTTGTGCGCTGTGTAAATTCATAATCTGCTCGTGTAAGTTGTGGAGTGCGTTTATTTAATAAAACCGGCTTGGGCGAGTAAACTCATCGATATATCTGAACTAGCTGGCTGCTCTGCCCCTTTGATCAAACGCTCTAAATAACGCGCGATTTGATCTACTTCTAAGTTCACTTGCGTGCCTACTTTAAAATCAGCAATAGTTGTTTGCTCACTAGTGTGCGGCACAATTGTCAGTTTAAATTTATTATCTGCTACTGCATTTACTGTTAGGCTAATACCATCAATGCATACCGAGCCTTTATAAGGAATATATTTCATTAGTTGTACATCGGTGCTTAACCAGTACTCAACGGCACGCGCATTAGGCGTAATTGCGGTAATAGTCGCGATGCCATCAACATGCCCTGAAACTAAGTGACCACCTAAACGAGATACTGGCTGCATGGCTTTCTCAAGGTTTACAGTTTGCCCTTGTTTATAGTGAGAAAATCCCGTTAAACTGATCGTCTCATTTGATAAGTCAGCGCTAAATCCATCACTGTGCTTGGCCACAACCGTTAAGCAAACCCCATTAGTTGCAATGCTATCGCCTAAATTTACATCGGCCATATCAAGGTTATTACTTTTAATGCGGATAGCTAAATCGCCTTGCTTTTGTTGTAACTCGCTAATAGTGCCCGTCGCTTCGATGATCCCAGTAAACATAGTGGTTACTCTTTAATTATTTGGTTTAGATGAGGCTTTGCGTGGTGTCGCCGTGATACGAATATCGTCACCGATACACACACACTCATTAATTGATAAATTAACAACGTCCTGCATACTTGTCAGCTCTGTAAAGTTTAGTAAGCTTTTGCCGTCATTCCCTAACAACTTCGGCGCCAGATAAACAATATATTCATCAATTAAATTACATTCAGTCATTTGGCCCGCTAAGGTTGCCCCCGCCTCTAACCAAATATGATTAAACTGTTGCTGCGCTAAAAGTTTCATAGCAGCCTCTAAATCAACTTTATTATTTTTTTCTGGTACTACAATATGGCTTACGTAATGAGGCCATTGCTGCGATTTATCAAGTTCAGTGGTAAGAATAATTACTTCACTGGCAATGCTAAATAATGCTAGCTCAGGTGTTAAACGACTTTGTGAATCAATAATAATACGTACAGGTTGGCGTACAGGTAATTGCGTTGGTAACGGCTCTGGCAGCTCATCAACACGAACATTGAGTTTTGCATTATCAACTAATACAGTGTCCGCGCCGGTTAAAATAGCGCAGCTTTGTGCGCGCTGTAGTTGCACATCTTGGCGAGCCTTAGGGCCCGTTATCCATTTACTTTGACCGTTTTTAAGTGCCGTTTTACCATCAAGGCTTGCGGCCATTTTGCAGGTAATAAATGGCATACCTTGCTCCATGCGCTTTAAAAAGCCACGGTTTAACAGCCTTGCTTGTTGTTCTAACAAACCTGACGCAACCTCAATGCCCGCGTCCGCTAAAATAGCTAAACCTTTACCGGCCACCTGCGGGTTTGGATCAACCATAGCAGCAATTACTTTTACCACGCCAGCAGCTTTTAAACCTTCGGCACACGGCGGTGTGCGACCAAAATGGCTACAAGGTTCAAGCGTGACATAAGCAGTTGCACCAAAGGCTTGGCTACCCGCCATTGCTAATGCATTCACTTCAGCATGGCCTTGGCCGGCAACTTGATGAAAACCTTCACCAACAATAACGTCATTTTTTACTAATACACAGCCAACGTTTGGGTTTGGGGTGGTAGTAAAGCATCCTTGTTTGGCAAGCTCAATCGCTCGGGTCATATAAGAGAAATCTTGTTCGCTAAACTGATATTGGTTCATATCACTCTCCCAAACGGGCAATTTCTTCACCAAATTCACGAATATCTTCGAATGAACGGTATACCGATGCAAATCTGACGTAAGCGACTTTATCGAGTTTTTTCAGCGCTTCCATAATGCATTCGCCAATCAGGTGACTGGAAATCTCACGCTCGCCGGTGGCACGTAATTGCGATTTAATAATATTGACCACTTCATCAACTTGCTCGGTACTGACGGGGCGTTTTTCTAATGCACGGTGTAGACCATTAAGGAGTTTATCTTCATTGAAAGGTTCACGGCTACCGTCTTGTTTGATCACCCGAGGCATTACAAGTTCTGCGCCTTCAAAGGTAGTAAAGCGTTCATGACATTCATTGCATTCACGGCGTCGCCTTACTTGGTGGCCACCTCCCACTAAACGCGAGTCAATCACTTTGGTATCTTTTGCGGTGCAAAATGGACAATGCATAGGTATCAGCTTCCGTTAAAAACAAAAAAGGCCGCTTTTAGGCGGCCTTTATAATAGCAAAAAACTAAGCTATTGTGATCTAAATTACTGTTTGTAACTCAATTAAGCGTAAACAGGTAATTTTTTACAGATTGCTTTAACTTTCTCTTTTACTTGTGCTTGTACTGACTCATCGTTGATGTTGTCTAGTACGTCACAGATCCAGCCAGCAAGCTCTTTAGACTCTGCTTCTTTAAAACCACGGCGTGTGATTGCCGGTGAACCAATACGTAAACCAGACGTTACAAACGGTGAACGTGGGTCATTTGGTACTGAGTTTTTATTTACGGTGATATTAGCATTACCTAAAGCCGCATCTGCGTCTTTACCAGTGATGTCTTTATCAATTAGATCAAGTAAGAACAAGTGGTTTTCTGTTTTATCAGATACGATCTTATAACCGCGCTCTTGCATTACTGCAACCATAGCTTTAGCATTTTTCACAACTTGAGTTTGGTATACTTTAAACTCTGGTTGTAATGCTTCTTTAAATGCCACTGCTTTGGCAGCGATAATGTGACATAAAGGACCACCTTGACCACCAGGGAATACTGCACTGTTAAGCTTTTTATAAATAGCTTCGTCGCCACAAGCAGAAATAATCAAACCACCACGAGGGCCAGCTAATGTCTTATGCGTAGTTGTAGTAACAACGTGTGCATGTGGTACTGGGCTTGGGTAAACACCAGCAGCAATAAGGCCTGCAACGTGAGCCATATCAACAAACAAGTAAGCGCCTACTTTGTCAGCGATTTCACGGAATTTAGCCCAATCAACAATACCTGAGTATGCTGAGAAACCACCGATGATCATTTTTGGTTTGTGCTCAAGTGCAAGTGCTTCAACTTGTGCGTAATCAATCTCGCCAGTCGCTTCGTCAAGTCCGTATTGGATTGCGTTATAAAGCTTACCAGAGAAGCTTACATGTGAACCATGCGTTAAGTGACCACCATGAGCTAAGCTCATACCTAACACTGTATCGCCAGCATCTAATAAAGCTAAGAACACAGCAGCATTTGCTTGTGAACCTGCGTGAGGCTGAACGTTAGCATAATCTGAGCCAAACAATTCGTTTGCACGGTCAATCGCTAGTTGTTCAACCACGTCAACATGCTCACAACCACCGTAGTAACGCTTGCCCGGATAACCTTCAGCATATTTGTTTGTTAGCTGTGAACCCTGCGCTTCTAGTACGCGTGGGCTACAGTAGTTCTCAGATGCGATAAGCTCGATGTGTTCTTCTTGGCGAGCAGTCTCTTTAGTGATTGCTTCAAATAACTCTGGATCGAAATCCGAAATATTCATGCTACGTTCTAACATGGGGGCTCCTAGGGCAACGTGTATGGTATTTTGAAGGCTGAATTATACGCTGAAAACGTCAATTTGCCTATGGTGTAAAGATGAACATATTTAAACAGGGATTGAATTTAATTCACAGTGTTTTTGTAATGATATTTTTTTATTAAAGCATCAGAAATTTTAATGAATAAAAGCAAATAACATTTACATTATTTATACCTTAATCTGTTGCATTCGCGATTGTTTACACTATTATGATACCAATGTAATCATGGATGATGAACTAATTTACTATGCTAGCTAAACCTATCTACGAATCAATTCCTTATTGTTATGTCATTGTTGGCGGACTTTGCATTTTACTTTTCAGCACTGTTTTACCAACAGCCATTGGTATTTTTTTATTCTTCAATGGTGCCAACATTTGGCGATTACGCTCAAATTCACGGCGTAAAGATCATAAAGTAAATCGCATTAAAGTTAACAAACACTTTTATTATTATGAATTTAAACCATTTATTTTATTTATGTGCGGATTACTCCTAATCCATTGGGTAGCGAATGAATTAGTTATACTTGCAGGGATTATGATCTGCCTTATAGCCATTTTAATTTTTTGTTTACGAGTTCTAAACCGCCGTTCACGTTCAATAGTTTAATTTTCCATTACTGCTATTAAGTACAATTTAAAGCAATAAAAAACGACATTGCTTTCACATATGCCGTTTATTTTTAGTTTTACTGAGCGGGTAAAAACTAACCTAGTTTAGCTAATAATATTTCACGCAGGATATCGTAATCATCTGCGATATCTTCGGCTAAGCATGGTTTAGCTAATGCATCAGCTAGTGGTTTTGGCATTTCAAGTTCAATATTTAAAATCTCTTCAACACTTTCTTTAAACTTAGCCGGATGCGCTGTTGCCAGAAAAATACCAGCAGAATCAGTTGCTAAGTTAGCTTTTAGGCCCTGATAAGCAATCGCTGTATGTGGTTCAGCAACATAGCCTGTTTGATGAATTTTTTTCATCACTGCTTGGGTATCATTTTCATCAACACTAGTTGAATAAAAATCATCATAACTAAACCATTTGTTATCAAGCATGGTTTGTACACGTGGCCAATTATTAGGTTTACTCACATCCATGGCATTAGACAATGACTCGATTGTGGCATTAGGCGCCCAGTTTTTATCAAGGATAAAGCGCGGTACAGTGTCATTTTGATTGGTTGTAGCGCTAAGTTTAGCGACCGGTAAACCAATCACCGCACCGATCATCGCCGCACATACATTACCAAAGTTACCACTAGGTATTGAGATATGTGCTTTGGCGCGCTGCTCTTTTGGTAATTGCGCTATTGCTTCAAAGTAATAACATACTTGTGCAACAAGGCGACTTATATTGATAGAATTAGCTGAATTTAAACCTAAGCGAGATTTAACTTCATCATCTAAAAAGGCATTTTTAACCATCGCTTGGCAATCATCAAAGCTACCATCTACAGCGTAGCAATGGATATTATTACCCAAAGTAGTAAACAATTTTTGCTGTGCTAATGAGATTTTACCTTTTGGATACAGGATAACCACATCAATATTTGGCTTGTTATAGAACGCATGCGCAACAGCTGCCCCAGTGTCCCCTGAGGTTGCTGTGAGTATTGTGGTTTTTTCACCTTGGCTAAATTGTGCCAAGCACTCAGCCATAAAGCGACCGCCAAAGTCTTTGAATGCAAGCGTTGGCCCATGGAACAACTCTAAACAATAAATATTGTCTTCAACTTCAACTAATTTAACCGGAAAGTTAAAGGCATTTTGCACCATTTGTGCAACCGTATCAGCAGGTAATTCATCACCAATCAAATGCGATAAAATCTTACTGCTACGAGTAACAAAGTCCATATCGAGTAAACTATCAACATCAGCTAAAGGCGCGAGCGATTCAGGGAGAAATACTCCTTGATTACGTCCTAAACCTGTTTTAACCGCTTCAACAAACGACACTTTTTGAGAATCATCTTTTAAATTATGTAATTGCATTATTAGTTCCTTAAATTCTTATAGCTGACGCGTGCCGGCGTTATCGAGTTTACAAATGTGGCAGAAGCCTTGCTCATTAATATAGTTTTGTTCAAGCCACTGTGCGCATTGCTGTGCAGCTTCAAGCGTTTTGCACACGGTAAATAATGTAGGACCAGCACCTGAGATACTGACAATCTCAGCACCAAACTCTGGCAGCGCCGCTTTAGCTTCACTAAAACCATTGATCAGTGGCGCACGATGCGGCTCCGCTATTTCATCACTCATGATAGAGAGTGCTTCATCAAATCGGCTAGTTAACAATAAAGTACTAAACGCTGATAAGCGCTGCGCAAATTCAACGCTCGCATGCATACTTAGCTGTTTTGGTAACACTGAACGCGCTTTGGCGGTATTAAGTGAAAAACCAGGAAAAGCCGCTACGTAATACCAACGCTCATCAACCGGTAAAGCAATTGATTTATTTGGAATTAAATCACCAGTAAGCTGCAAACCACCCAAGTAACACGGAGTGATATTGTCGTAATGACGACCGCCACTGACAATCGCTTCAAAATCAGCCATTAATTCAATTAACTGCACTTGGCTCAGTGCAGTACCTGCAAACTGATCCAGCGCCGCAAATGTGGCTACTACAGAGCAAGCACTTGAACCAAGACCCGAGCCAATTGGTAAGTTCTTTTTTAATTCCAGTTTAACGCTTGGCATTGTTGGCGCTACATGTTCACGAAAATGCACTAAACACTGATACGCTAAATTTTCACTGGCATCGCTTGGTAGTTTATCTGCGTAATCGCCAGAGCATATAAATTCGTCAAGCTCGCTAGGACTTACCGCAACAACATCACCTAATAACGTGCCATCAATAGGAGCAAGCGCAGCACCTAAGGCATCAAAACCAACTGCAAAATTACCGATTGAGGCTGGAGCATATACTTCGATCATTATACTCTCCTAGCGCGATAACGTTTTTAAAATGTCAGCAAATACCCCGGCCGCAGTCACTGCTGAGCCGGCACCATAACCACGAATAACAAATGGACGTGGTTGATAGTATGCACTCAAAATTGCTAAGGCATTTTCGCCATCACGAATAACAGCCAGAGCATGCTTTTCATCTACCGCTTCAATACCTACTTTGCAGTGGCCTTGTTTGATAGTACCGACATAACGCAACACTTTGCCTTCACTTGCGGCACTTTGAATACGGTCATTAAACGCAGCATCTAAACTTGGCAATTTAGCCATAAATTCGTCAACGTTATCACCTTGGGCAAAACCCGGAGGAAGCACTGATTCAACTTCGATATCGCTCAACTCTAATTTCATACCTGCTTCGCGGGCAATAATTAATAACTTACGCGCGACATCAGTGCCCGATAAATCATCACGTGGATCTGGCTCAGTAAAACCACTTTCTTTGGCTTTAATGGTTGCCTCAGACAGTGATAAACCATCTTGCAATGCGCCAAACATATATGACAATGAACCGGATAAAATTCCGCTAAATTCAAGTAACTCATCGCCAGCACCAAACAGTGACTGTAAGTTATCGATTACAGGAAGACCTGCACCGACATTTGTTTCGTATAAAAACTTACGATTATTTTTTTGCGTTGCTGTAATTAAATCTTGGTAATAAGCATATGAACTTGTATTGGCTTTTTTATTTGCAGCCACAACGTGGAAACCGGCATTCAAAAAGTCTACATACTGAGCCGCTAAAGCATCTGAAGACGTACAATCAACCAGCACTGGATTGATTAAATGATTTTGCCTAACAAATTGTTCAACCAGTTTGAGGTCAAACGGTTGTTCTGATGCTGCCAACTTTTGCTGCCAATCGTCAAAAGCAATTCCTTCGCTATCAAGATGTAATTGACGTGAATTAGCAACACCATATAAGTTTAGTTTGATATTACGTTTTTCAAGCCATGCTTGCTGACGCTCTAACTGCTTAATAAGTTCTTGGCCAACTAAACCACAGCCTAATAAAAATACATCAATTGATGGGATATGAGTGAAGAAATTTTCGTGACACACTTTTACAGCATCATTACACAGCTCGCCGTCAATCACTGCTGAAATTGCACTTTCAGTTGAATCCTGGGCAATAGCGACAATGTTAACTTGTGCTTGGGCGAGTGATGCGAAAAATTTAGCAGCTAAGCCTTTATGAGCGCGCATATTATCACCCACTAAAGTAACGATTGCTAAATTACGCTGCACTTGTACAGGTTCAATTAGTCCCGCCTGTGATTCAAGCTCAAACGCAGTTTGCAATGCCTCAAGAGCCAATGGCAAATCTGATTCATGGACACAGAAGCTGATACTAAATTCACATGACGATTGAGTGATCAGTACAATCGAAACATTATCGTGAGCAAGGGCATTAAAAACTTTTGATGCCATGCCTACTTTACCTTTCATGCCGGGGCCTGAAACCGTTAGCATCGCAAGATTTTGTAAACTAGATAACGCTTTTACCGGCTCCGATGACACATTATCATTACTGATCAGTGATCCTTGTGCATCCGGATTATGGGTATTTTTAATTTCACACGGCACGCCAGCTTTAGCGCACGGTAGAATTGTTTTAGGATGGAGAACTTTGGCACCAAAGTAAGAAAGCTCCATCGCTTCTTTATATGATAAAAAATCAACTTTAGTGGCTTTTTTGATATAACGCGGATCAGCACTGTACACACCATCAACGTCAGTCCAAATTTGACATACTTGCGCTTCTAAACACGCTGCTGCAATTGCGGCTGAATAATCTGAGCCATTACGTCCCAGTGTAGTTAGCTGGCCTTGTTCGTTGCTAGCTGTAAAGCCAGGCATAATATAAATAGTCGCAGGATTAGCTTTTAAAGCCGTTTGAAAACGAATTTTACTCGCCACTAGATCAGCTTCCGCATCAATATGACCATTAGTTGATACAATGCAATCGGTTGCTTCGAGGTAGTGGGCGTTATGTGAGCTTAATAAACACTGCATCAGTGATACACTGATGCGCTCACCAAAACTAATAACATAAGCACGCACTTGATCTGGACAACATTGGATGAGTTTGACACCCGCTAGCTTATTTTGCAGTTCGTTTAAATCAGGCCAGTTTTGAACACTACCATATTCAGCTTCTACGGCTGCTTTTAAGCTTTGGCAACGCTCAATTAATGCGTGCCACTGTGTATCATAATCAAGTCCTTGTTCAGCAGCGCTTGCCAGTGCAACCAATGAATCGGTCATGCCACCTGGAGCGGATAGCACCAATAACATTTCGTCTTTTAATTGTGCTTTAACTAACTGTGCTACCTGTTGTAGGCAGGCAAAGTCAGCAAGTGACGACCCACCAAATTTTAATACTCGCATTTTTTATGTTTCCTCATCCCATAAAACGAAAAAAGGCCTGTGTTCGTTGTGAACACAGGCCTTTAAATTTGTTGCACCGACCTATGCCACTATCCAGTAAGAATGGTGGTTGTAATAATAATGGTCAATGCGTGATTATTTGTTTTCATAGCCCTTAGACTGCCTTAAACAGGCCTATTCTGTCAACCCCAAATAAAAAGATAAATTATGCTTTTTGATTATAAAGAAATCTAATGAATGCCGAATTTATGCAGTATTTCATTTAATCTTGTTTTATCTATCGGCTTATCAACGAAGGCTATAGCTCCCAACTTAGCGACACGTTGTTTCATTTCAAGTTGAATATCTGCCGAGATAACCAGCACAAAGCATTCAATCTTTTGTGCTTTAATACTCTCAAGAACTTGTACTCCATCGACTTCGGGCATAGTTAAGTCAAGACACAGTAAATCGAAGTTATGTATATGCATTAACTCCAACGCTTCACGGCCATTTTTTGCTTGCATAATATCTGCTGCGATACACTCATTTAAACAGCGTATAACTTGTTTGCGTGCTACTGTTGAATCATCACACACCAGTACGGAAAAATTCATAATATAGACAACTAAAATACGTATAATAGATTACTGAGTAGACAACAAATCACTCAGTAAATAATAATGTTATAATACTGTTGTGATTTTATAACACAAAAATTTAACAGCGATAAGCTTAAGTTTTTGCTGAAAAAAGAAAATTAACAATGTTTGTACTGTTAAATAAGATTATTTTATTTATTTTTAAACATTTATTAGCTAACTTTAGTACTGAGTGTACTCGTTGCTAGGGTATTAATTAAGCTTTGTGAAAAAAATAAAGGAGCTATAGGCCACCGATGCTACAAAAAAGCCTATCAAAAAAGCTACTTACCAGCGTGTTATCCGTCTACTTTTTATTAACTTTTGTAGTCACGTGCGGGCAAGTTATTGCAGAATATGTAAACACGAAAGATTATATACGTGACGAACTGACGACCTTACAAAAAACATTTAGTCGTAGTTTAACCCGTGCTATTTGGGAGCTAAACACTAAACAAACCATCACCACAGCAGAAGGCTTATTAGCAATTCCAATGATTGAAGGTATTATTGTGCGTGACGATAGCGGCGAAATAATCTCACAATTAGGTCGCTCACTCGATATTCGCGAGCTATACAGCCAACAATTAGTACAAGAAGAAGCCATTATCGAAGATACTCCATCTGGCTTATTCGGTTATACCTTTCCATTGATCTTTGAATTTTCTGGCCGCGCCACCCAAGTTGGTGATGTCACGCTATTTTCGAGCCGAGAAGTGGTATTTAGTCGCATTATGATCTCAATTTATTTTTTAATTGGCAATGCGATGATCAAAACTACATTTTTAATCATCTTATTCTTAATGGCATTTAGAAAACTACTCACAGAACCTCTAGCACAACTAACAGAGCAAATTGAAGATCTTCAATTAGATGACCTCGAAGGTCAACATATCGAAATTGAAACAACTGAGCACAACGAATTAAAAGTAATGGAGCAATCATTCAATAAGTTGATCGATAAAGTTGTGCAATACCGCAAAGAGCTTGAACAAACTCAAAAAGCATTAATAATAAGTAACGAAAAGCTCGATCAGCAAAATCTACAACTTGAACAAGAAGTGGCACGTAAAACATCAAATTTAAGTCAAGCTATGATGGATTTACAGCAACAAAAATACGAGTTGGAAAAACAAAAACTAACGCTCACCGAAGAAGTTGATTTGCGTCGCCATACTGAACAAGAGCTGCTCACCAAACAAACTGAAATGCAACGCTATGTTGATGAACTCAATATGGCGCAAGAGCGTTTAGTCAGCTCAGAAAAAATGGCTGCTTTAGGTGGTTTAGTCGCCGGTATTACCCACGATATAAATACCCCGGTCGGTATTGGAGTTACAGCCTCATCCTTTTTGCAAGAGCGCCTAATACAAATTGAAAATGCTTACAAAGATAAAACACTCTCGCCTAAAGCACTTGAAGAGTTTATCAATGATGCCAAACAAAGTACTAGCCTATTAACCACTAACCTAGACCGTGCTTCAGAGCTGGTTGCCAGCTTTAAGCAAATTGCGGTTGATCAAGCCAGTGAAGCCGTGCGCACCATCAACCTAAAAGAATACCTTGGTGAAATTATTCGTTCGTTACACCCTAAGATAAAAAATACCAGCCATCATATAAATTTAGATTGCCCGGTAGACTTAACCTTAAATCTACCTGCTGGTGCTATCAGTCAAATATTTACCAACTTGATTATGAATTCATTGATCCACGGCTTTGATGGTATCAGCAATGGCATTATAGACATTGCTATTAAAGATGAAGATGACCAAGTAATTATCGACTTTAAAGATAATGGTAATGGCGTTACCGAACAGCAACTTGAAAAACTATTTGACCCATTTTTTACGACTAAACGCGATCAAGGCGGCAGTGGTCTGGGCACACACATTACTTTCAATTTGGTTAAGCAAACCTTGAGCGGCGAAATCGATGCGACAAGCTCACCGGGGAACGGCTTGCATTATCATATTAGTTTCCCTAAAGACATGCCAAAACCTTTGTCGATATTTAATAACTAATGCGCCGAGACTGTTTGCCTAACACTTTGCTTAATTGCTAAACGTTTGGCCAATCAGTCATTTGCGCATCAGCTTTTTATTGTTATGATTGGGCAAATTTACCGAATGGATCAATCTCCCTATGTGGTTTAGTAACCTTATTTGTTACCGCTTTAAGCAAGACGTGTCGTACACCCAAGAAGACTTTGAGAAAGCCTTAGAGCAAGATTTATTTCGCCCTTGCGGTAGTCAAGATTTAAGTACATTTGGCTGGACCAAAGCCTTTGGTAAACATGGTGATACCCTTTCTCATTTCTCACAAAAGAGTATTTTGGTTTGTGCTAAACGTGAAGAAAAAGTACTTCCTGCATCCGTTATCAACGACATGGTTGCTGAAAAAATAGAACTTATCGAAGCCGAAGAAAATCGCCCTGTTAAGAAAAAAGAAAAAGACGAGCTCAAAGAAAATATCCTCCATAGCTTATTACCGCAAGCCTTTAAAAAGTCGAGTTTACAGTTTGCCTTTATTGACCAAGAAAATGGCTGGGTAGTCGTTAACAGTGGTAGTTTTAATAAAGCAGAAGAGTTACTGGCACTACTGCGCAAATCATTGGGTACATTGCCGGTAGTTCCTGCATTTGCAAACTATGATTTAGATGTGTTTTTAACGGACTGGTTAACTAACTTCAGTACACCTGAAGGCTTTGCTATAGGCTCTGACGCAGAGCTTGAAGAAGCAGACGATAGCGGTGCTCAAGTTAAGCTTAAAGGCCATGATTTAGCTTGTGATGAAGTTAAATCGCACCTTGAAAGCGGTAAACGCGTAACTAAACTTGCACTAGATTGGCAAGAGCGCCTGAAGTTCATGCTGCAAAATGATGGCTCTATTAAGCGCTTAAGCTACTCTGAAACATTAAAAGAAGAAAACGCCGACATCCCTAAAGAAGATATGTTAGTCAAACTTGATGCTGACTTTATTCTCGCTTCTGAAGAAATTAAGCTAATGCTAGAAGAACTTACGGCTGGTTTAGGTGACGTTGAAGATTTAGCCTAAATTTTGACTAAGTTTTAAATACTAAAAAAGCGCCCTATTGGCGCTTTTTTTAACTGACGACTTAGCTTAATTAAATACTGATTTCACATCATCAAGCATATCGTTGTATTCATCACTTGAGAAAATATCCAGTGATGGGATCACACCTTTATCAATGTAAGTTTGTAATGCCGCTGACTTATCTGAAACTTGTAAAATACCTTCCATAATCGCACCGATACGAATGAAATCAACATAGCTAATATGTTCTGGACGATAGTTAGGATTGGCCCAGCTTTCTGCTACTTCAACAAATTCATCAGTAAACTCCCAAGCGCGCATGATGGCTCCCCCTACTTTACCGCTAAGCTTTTGAATCGCATGCGCTAAAAAGCTTGGATTGGCAAATACTTCTGGGTGACGTTCCGCTTCCGTCAAAATAGGCAATACACCAATGTTATAAACCAATGATGCGAGTGTAATGGTGTCACGATTCAATGAGGTCTGCTTGTTTTTCTTAAGGAAAAACTCCATCACAGTAATTGAGTGACATGCTACTTTTAAAGTTTTCTGCCACGCCTTATCCATATAACCTTTGATCAGCTCATTATTTGAAACAAATAGTTGCTCCATCGCCATTGCTGTTGCGATATTTTTGATCTGACGCAGACCAATTCTCGTTACCGCTTGATTTATATTAGAAACTTTAACTGTGCGCCCCATAAAAGCACTATTTGCGACTTTTATCATCCGTGCTGCTAATGCCGGATCATGAGAGATCACATCAGCCATTTGCGCTAAATTTACATCTGGATTATCGGCAGCTTGACGTACACGAACCGCAACCTCAGGCAAGGTTGGTAAAACTAACGTGTCATTATTAATACGATCAACCAAAATGGTCAGTAGTGCGTTTTCTGTTGACATAAATGTGCCATCCTTTTGTATTGATTTTTTAATACATCCAAACCATGGAATGTTTATTTCTTATAGATACAGTATTGTCTAAGTTACCGCTAAAGTTAAGGAAATTATAGAAATTATGTTAGTTTATTTTTCTACTACAGTTTATATCCCTTCGCTTAGACCATCACAACACAGGAAACTTGCTATTTGCGCATAAGATTTGCTTTAATGCTGGCATAACAAGGAAGCGAAATACCCTCTCAAGGGTATCTATAATTAAACTTACTTTTTAACAGGCAATATAATGACTCTCAATAAAATTAGCCAAGCACTTATTCTTACCGGTGCCGTTTTTCTTAGTGCATGTTCAGATCAAGCCAGCGCACCTAAAGCGTCAAATGCTGCTGCAGCCCCTACAAAGCAAGTACAAGATAGCGGCCCACAACTTATTAACGCTGACACTAGTCGCCTTGATATCTATACCGATTTTAGTTTAACCACTGATTTATCACATTTAAGCGACAACCAAAAAGCGTTAATAGCAAAACTTATTGATGCGTCTAAAATTATGGATGATCTATTCTGGCGCCAAGCATTTGGTGAAGATAAAGCGGCATTTTTAGCCAAAATCAATGATCCTAAAGTACAAAAATTTGCCGATATTAACTATGGACCATGGGATAGATTAAATGGCGATCAAGTCTTTTTGTCAGGCTATGAAGATAAAACAGCCGGAGCTCAATTTTATCCAGCCGATATCTCTAAAGAAGAGCTAAACAAGGCTGACGTAGCAGATAAAAATGGTCTGTATTCAGTCATTAAGCGAGATGAACAAGGCAAGCTGTATAGCGTTGCCTATTCGGTTGAATATGCTAAAGCGCTTGAAAAAGCAGCTAACTTATTACGTGAGGCGAGCAAGCTTGCCGATGATAAAGAGTTTGCTAGTTACCTGAACTTACGTGCAGATGCACTACAAAACGATGATTATCAAGCATCAGACTTTGCTTGGATGGACATGAAGAACAACCCCATCGATATCGTTATTGGTCCAATCGAAACCTATGAAGATCAATTGTTCGGCTCTCGCGCAGCCTTTGAATCGTATGTCTTAGTGAAAGATTTAGCATGGTCAGAGCGCCTTGCTAAATTTGCAGCATTTTTACCAGAGCTACAAAAAGGCCTCCCTGTTGATGCCAAATACAAACAAGAAGTGCCTGGCTCTGATGCGGACTTAAATGCATATGATGTTGTTTACTACGCAGGTCATTCTAATGCTGGCAGTAAAACTATTGCCATTAACTTACCAAATGACGAACAAGTACAACTTGAAAAAGGCACTCGCCGTTTACAACTGAAAAATGCTATGCGCGCTAAGTTTGATAAAATATTGGTGCCAATCGCTGAGCAGTTAATTGTTCCTGAGCAACGTAAACACATTACTTTCGATGCATTTTTTGCCAATACCATGTTCCACGAAGTCGCTCATGGTTTAGGGATAAAAAATACTATCACAGATAAAGGCACTGTTCGTCAGTCTTTACAAGAACATGCCAGTGCTTTAGAAGAAGGCAAAGCCGATATCTTAGGCTTGTACATGGTTGAGCAGTTACTCAAAAAAGGTGAGATCACAGAGGGAACACTTGAAGATTATTACATCACTTTTATGGCCGGTATTTTCCGCTCAGTGCGTTTTGGCGCATCAAGTGCCCATGGTAAAGCAAATATGATCCGCTTTAACTTTTTCGCAGAAGAAGGTGCATTCTCTAAAAATGAGCAAGGCCTTTACAGCGTAAATATGGAAAAAATGGGCCAAGCAATGGCCAAGCTATCTGGTTTGATCTTAACCTTACAAGGTGATGGTGATTATGAGAAAGTTGATCAACTGATTGCCACACATGGTGATATCAAAGTGGAACTTGCTAAAGATTTAGAAAAACTAAGCCAAGCTAATATCCCTGTAGATGTCACCTTTAAACAAGGTAAGAAAGAGTTAGGTTTAGAGTAATATAATTAATACTAAAAAGGCGTTTTAGGGGCTCACCTAAAACGCCTTTTTTAATTCAATATTGCTATTACGGGAATGCTAAACCATATTTTTCACTCATTTTTTTTACTTCACCATTAGCAATCATATTATTTAATTCTTTATCGAATAAGGTAATAAACTCATTTAAATTACGTTTTTTTGAAAAACCAAAGTAGCCTTTATTAACAATTAATGGCGGCTGTAACTGTTTCACTTGATTGGCTAAACTTAACTGCTTAATAACGGGCTGTGCGGCTCTTGGATGAGTCACTATAATATCGACACGGTCATGAATTAATTGCAAAAAACTGGCTTCAACATTGCCCACTTCAGAAATTTCTAACTGACTTTTATATCGCTCAAAATCGTCACTATAGTTCCAACCTCGGGTTAACCCTATCGATAACTCTTTTAATGTCTCTAAATTATTATGCCACTGAAATTCATTACTATTTTTGACATAAAAAACCAGCGGGTCTTGATAGAAAGCAGCCTCACTATAAACCATATACTGCTCTCTAATAGCCGACTTATAAGGACCTATAAATGCATCAGCCTTACCAAGCTCAACCATTTTTAGCGCCCGTTTAAAAGGCAAAATATCAATTTTAATTTGGCAACCTAAACGCAGGCAAATTTCACCTGCGATGTCGGCGCCTAAGCCTTCTATTTGACCTTGTTCATTTTTTTCAAGTACCGACGGAAAGGTGGTACCAACAAAGTAAAATGTATTTGCAGCACTGTGATGCGAAAATACACTTAGCAAGGTAAACAATACAAAAGCTTTCATCAGTTAGTTTGCAATCCCTATATACTGAGTGTAATAAACAGCCACGATTTAGTGACCCTAAGCATAGTCTATTTTTACCCAACGAAAAATCATAATACTGTGATCAAACTCTATTATGTAAACACTCAACCACGATTAAAAATGTGTTTTTAAACGTGCCAATTGCTCTTCACTATAAGGCACTGCGGGATATTTACCCCATACTGGCGCAGGCCATGCGACATCGGTTTTATAGCGAGCAATATGATGAATATGTAACTGTGGAACCATGTTACCAAGCGCTGCGACATTAAGTTTATCTGGGTTAAGTACCTCTTTGAGTAGCCGACTTAACTTCGCTGACTCTTGCATTAGCAATACCTGTTCAGACTCGCTTAGATCAATGCTCTCTTTTAAATTAGCTTTACGAGGCACTAAAATAAACCACGGGTATTGACTATCATTCATAAGTAACACTTTGCATAATGGCCAATCGGCCAGTTCAATACAATCACGTACAAGTTCTGGAGCTAAAGAGAATTCAACGGTCATTTTTATTCCTTACAAATTAAGTGCATTACATTTTCGCTACTTTATAGCATTTAGTTGCAGTTGCCCACGCTTGGCTTTACCATCGTTGCAGTTTTTATTCGAGCGAAGGTAAACACGTGTTAAAAAAAATTAAACACCTCTCATACTTGCTACCTTTGGTGGCAACAGCCATCACAGTGCAAGCGAAGCCTCTTACTTTAGAACGTATTTTTGATGATCCAAGTTTAGCGGGTAAAGCACCTGTACAGCTTAAGTTTTCACCAGACGGTAGCCGAGTTACCTACCTGCAAGGTAAAAGCGACGATTACAACCGTTATGATTTGTGGGAATATAATTTAAAAGATAACAAAAATCGTATTTTAGTCGACTCTGCCAAACTTTTTTCAGGCCCTGAAAACCTCTCTGACGAAGAAAAAGCACGCCGTGAGCGCCAACGTATTTTTGGTAAAGGTATTTTAGAATACAAATGGTCTAAAGACGGTAAAGCCTTGTTATTTCCACTTAATGGTGACCTCTATTATTACGAGCTAGGAGCAGGAAAAAGCCGTAAACTGACCGATACTGAGGCATTTGAAACCGACGCACGCTTTTCACCAAAAGGAAACTTTGTCTCGTTTGTCCGTGAACAAAATCTTTATGCGCTAAATCTTAAATCAGGTAAAGAAATTCAGCTGAGTAAAGATGGCGGCGGTGTGATCAAAAACGCCATGGCGGAGTTTGTCGCGCAAGAAGAAATGGGCCGAATGACAGGTTATTGGTGGTCTGGTGATGAATCAAAAATAGCCTTCACTCGCATTGACGAAAGCCCAGTTAAAGAAGCTATCCGCAATGAAATTTACGCTGATGAAGTGAAACTGTTTAACCAACGCTACCCATTTACCGGCACTAATAATGTAAAAATTCAACTTGGTGTGGTTAAGCTCGATAATCAAAAAACTGATTGGGTTGATTTAGGTAAAGACGAAGACATTTACATTGCCCGTGCAAAATGGTTAGAAGATGACAAAACCCTATCATATCAGTGGCAAAACCGCTCACAGCACAACTTAGAATTGCGCTTTTATAACAGCGAAACAACAGAGCAAAAAGTCGCCTTAACAGAAACTAGTGATACCTGGATCAACTTACATTTTGATCTACAGTTTTTGAAAGACAAAAAACATTTTGTTTGGGCCTCTGAGCGCAATGGCTTTAAGCATTTATATCTATATCGTACCAATGGTAAGTTAGTGCGTCAGATCACCGATGGTGACTGGGTGGTTGATAGCTTAAAAGGTATTGATGAGAAAAAAGGCATTGTCTACTTTGCCGGACGCAAAGACACGCCTTTGGAAAGCCAGCTATACAGTGTTCCACTGTTTAAAAAGGGCGATATTAAACGTATCACTGAGCAAGGTGCTTATCACAATGTGGTAATGGCAAAAGACAGTAAAACTTTTATTGATAACAGTTCATCGGTCAACAAGCCAAACTCAGCTGCACTGCGTAAAGTAAACGGTGAATTTGTTACTTGGTTAGAACAAAATAAACTTGATGAAAACCATCCTCTGACCCCTTATCTTGCTGATCTAGCTGAGCCTGAATATGGCACTTTGACTGCTGATGATGGTCAAGTGATGCACTATCGTTTATTTAAACCTGCAACGGTAAATGATGGTAAAAAGCACCCTGTTCTTGTCAATGTCTATGGCGGCCCACACGCACAACGCGTAACCAATAGTTGGCGCAGCAAGAACTTATATTTCCAATATATGGCACAACAAGGTTATGTAGTGTTCCAATTAGATAACCGTGGTTCGTATAATCGTGGTAAAAAGTTTGAAGATGCCATTTACAAACATTTAGGTGTGGTTGAAGTGGCTGATCAAATCAAAGGCGTCGAATTTTTACGTACGCTTGATTATGTTGACCCACAACGTATTGGTATTTATGGTCACAGTTACGGTGGCTATATGGCATTAATGACCATGTTTAAAGCTGGTGATTATTTTCAAGCAGGCGTATCTGGAGCGCCAGTGACTGATTGGGCACTGTATGATACTCACTATACCGAGCGTTATTTAGGACATCCTGATACAAATGCGAAAGGCTATGCAGACAGTGCGGTATTTCCATACGCAGATGGCTTAAAAGGGCCATTAATGATCTACCATGGTATGGCCGACGATAACGTATTGTTTACCCATGCCACTAAGTTATTCAAACAATTGCAAGATAACGAAAAGCAATTTGAAATGATGACTTACCCAGGCTCAAAACACAGCTTACGTGGTAAGAGTGTGCAAACACATTTACATCAAACAATCACTAACTTCTTTAATCGTCATTTTGATGTAGAGTAAGTCAGTATTGACTCCCCAAGTTAGACTAAAGGCTGATTGAAAAATCGGCCTTTTTTTTGACTTAATGATAATCCTATTTATTTAAAATAATTTAGACCAAAACAAGGGACAGTTAACTAGATTTTAAAGTAATATTTACTACGCTTAATATATGCGCGCCTACTGCGAGCACTTCTAAAGGATTTTTTATGTCGTACCTACGCCGTTTTACTATTTTTCAGCGCTTAGCTATCTTGGTAAGTTTGGTCGTTGTTGGTTTACTTTTTTTAAGTATTACCAGTTTAACTCAGCAATATAGTTCACTCAAAGCAGGCCAATATACGAAAACAAAAAATCTGGTTGAAGCTGCTTATAGTGTTATTACCCATTATCATTCATTACAACAAAGCGGCGAGCTCACCGAGCAACAAGCCCAACAAGGTGCACTAACTACGATAGCTAGTATTCGCTATGACAATGACAATTACTTCTGGATCAATGATTTTCAGCCAGCCATGGTTATGCACCCTTTTAAACCAGAGTTAAACGGTAAATCACTCAGCAACAGTAAAGACCCCGATGGCGTACCGTTATTTGTTGAAATGGTTAAAATAGTTAAGCAAAGTGGTGAAGGTTTTATCCCTTACAAATGGCCTAAACCAGGCAAAGATCAGCCAGTTGATAAAATAGCCTATGTGAAAGGTTTTACCCCATGGCAATGGATAGTCGGTTCAGGTGTTTATATTGATACTATTGATGAGGCTTTTGCCAGCTTACGGAATTTAGTTATTCTCAATGCCGCAGTGATTATTTTGCTATTAATTAGTTTAAGTTACTTAATCGCCAGAAGTATTTTATTACCAACTCGGCTTGCTGCAAATATGATGAAAAGTATCTCTCAAGGTGAAGGGGATTTAACCCAAACCTTAGATGAAAATGGTAATGATGAGGTATCACGGTTATCTCGCCACTTTAATTTATTTACTACCAAAATGCGTGAGTCACTTAAACAAGTGGCAAATAATGCCAATGATGTTAACCAGCATGCCCAAACAGTGGATGATGCGAGTAAAACCAATCATTCTTTTATTGAACTGCAAAACGATAGCTCAACGCAAGTCGCTGCAGCAATGGAGCAAATGACCCACCAAATTCATGATGTAAGTCGCAATGCCGAAGCGGCTGAACAAGCCGCTAACCAAGCTGCGGTGAATGCATCTGAAGGTAAAGAAGTCGTTGCTAAAACAATTCAAGCCATAGAAACACTGTCCAAAAATATTGAGATTGTGAGTCAAGTTACCGCTGATTTAGCTCAAGAAAGTAATAATATAGGATCGGTACTAGACGTGATCCGCGGTATTGCGGAGCAAACCAATTTACTGGCACTCAATGCTGCAATCGAAGCGGCACGTGCTGGCGAACAAGGCCGGGGGTTTGCCGTTGTAGCTGATGAAGTACGCACTCTTGCAAGTCGCACAGGCAAGAGTACAGACGAAATTCAGGCGATGATAGCCAAATTACAAAAAGGCGCAAAGGCGGCCGTAGAGGCGGTAACCGCTAGCCAACAATTATCCACCAGCACAGTACAACAAGCCGGATCTGCCAATACCTCATTAACTGAAATTGAACGTCTGGTGTCAGTGATCACCGATATGAATGGTCAAATAGCCCGTGCGACTGAGCAACAATCAAGTGCTGCGGATGAAGTCAATTTGCGAATTAATGAACTATCGCAATCAACCGAACAGTCTCTGGCCAATACATCACAACTTTCTGGTGCGAGCGATAATCTTAAACACAGTAGCCAACAGCTAACTGATGTGGTTAATCGCTTTAAATTAGATTAATTAACAAAAACAAATTACAAAAAAGCCCCGTCATTTTATATGACGGGGCTGTTGTATTTAATACTGCTTATTATAAGCAGTAACGAGCAAATAAACTGCTTAGGCCTGCTGCAGTTGGTTTACCGTGCTGCCAATCACCACCTTCAACACCACTACCGGCAATATCCATATGCACATAAGGTAAAGGCTGTGCTGACTCACAACCATGCTTATCAAGGCCACCAACAATAGCTAAAAATGCCATAGGGAACTGATGACCACGTGCGGTAACTGCTGATGCTGCATTGTTACTTGATAATACGTCATCAGCTAAAGTACGCGGTTTAATAAAATCATAGTCTTCGCGACGGCTGCGAGAAACTTCTGCACCATCAGCCCATAAGTCACCACTGTCAGCCAGCTTACGAGAAATATTAGCCGCACGTGCAGGGCCATTTTCAACGTATGCACTGTAAGGTCCCATTGCACGAGCTGCATGTCCGGTTAAGGTTGCGACCGTAAAGATTTCAGGATTAACTTCTCCTTTTGCTAAATCTTTCATCTCGCTGAGTAAATCCCCCATAGCTAAGCGCCCTTCTGCATCCGTATTACCGATGCGAACACGTACGCCCTCACGGCTAGTAATAATTTCATCTGGTACAAAACAATCAGAACCAATTGAGTTACGAACTACCGCTAAGTATGCAATAACTTTAACGCCTTGTGGTTGAAAGTCTGCCACTGATTTCATAAAACCAGCAACAGAGGCTGCGCCGCCTTTATCACGGCTCATACCGGCCATATGCCCGCCCACTTTCAAATCGGCACCACCGGTGTCATATACTAAGCCTTTACCGACAAACATTAAGGTACGTGTTACTTCGCCCTCTGGTACATATTCAAGTTTTACAACCCGAGGGTGATGACGCTCAACCGCATATGAAGCGCGAGCTACGGTACTCATCATCGGGTACTCTTTATCAATCGTGGCAATATCTGCAATCACTGCAACATTGACCTTGCTGCCTTTAAATAAATCCACACAGTAATCAGCAAAACGTGGTGGCGCCATACGCTCAGGCTCAGTGCCACATAAATCACGAGCAGCATACTGCCCTGCGGCAATGGCATTCACTGCTTTAATTGTTTGCTCATTAGCACCAAACAAGGCTATTTGAGTGATCGGTTCAATGCTTTCGCCATGAAACTCGCGCGCCTCAAGCGGCTGCCACAACGCTTGGCAAGCACCAAGATAAGCAACTTCTAAGGCATACTGATAACGGCTATCTTGGCTTGCTTGTGGTAAGTAAATAGCAGGTTTTGTACTGCCTGATGCTTTAGCTTCATTAATAGCCAATTTAGCTGCATCAAAATAACGACGTACATCGTCATAATCACGATTTAATGGACCTGTCGGCGCTAAAATCACCCGTTTAGAATCAACAACAAGCAGCGTGACTTGCTTACCAATACGTGCATCAACCGCCATTTGCGCTTTAATAGCTTGGCTTAGATTCGGATCGTCTAACTCAGAAAAATTATCGGCAATAATAATAAGCGCATCATGTTTTGCGTTATCTAATTGCGGGGCTGCAACTGCGTGAGGATATGCCATAAAAAAAGGTCCTGTTGTCAAAAAACGTAGGAGCTTATTATCATTGATTTAAATAGCTATTGCCAGCAATGTACGACGAGCTAACATAACGCTGGCAACTTGGAGTTACAGTGTAAAATAAAGCAGTTACTCACTGCCCACTTATCGTTGATTGAAGCAAATAGCGCGCAGTATCTTAGTCTAATATACTCAGCTGTACATGTTGCTGCGGTTCATTTTTAACACCGACCCCTACACCGAGTAACCGCACTGGCTGCTGCAAGCCACGTTGATATGCTTTGCTCAGCAGCTCAGCCAAGATAGTTTCATCAAGTCGGTGGCAAGTTTGATCGGCCGATGTCACCACAAAATTAGCAAACTTCACTTTGACACTGAGTTTATTTATACGTTGCTCTAATTGCTGTTTTGTTAATCGACGTTGAAGCTCAGCCAATAATATTGGCAATTGATCTAAACACGCTTGTAAGCTGGTTTTATTATATTCGTAGGTATGCTCAACACTGAGCGATTTACGGGTACGTTCTGTGGATACTTTACCAATATGTAAACCGGCACATTTTTGATACAGCGAGACCCCAAAGTTACCAACGTGTTGCTGCATCCAATTAACCCCTTTAGCGCGCACATCAGCACCGGTGTATAAGCCTTTTAAATTGAGTTTTTCAAGGGTAACCTTACCGACCCCGGGTATTTTACCCAAAGGTAATTGCGCTAAAAAGTCATCCACTTGCTCAGGCAATACTACAAATTGACCATTCGGTTTATTTTCATCACTGGCAATTTTGGCAATAAATTTTATCGGCGCAATTCCAGCCGAAGCAGTTAAACCGGTGGCTGCAAAAATATCGGCGCGGATCTGCTCTGCCATTAAGGTCGCACTACCATGGCATGCATTACTGTCAGTCACATCAAGGTAAGCTTCATCTAAAGAAAGAGGCTCTATAAGATCGGTATAGTGCTTAAATACAGCACGAATTTGCGAAGAGGCTTGTTTATAAACTTGCATACGCCCTGGTACAATCACTAAATCTGGGCATAATTGTTTAGCACGGTAGTTAGACATCGCAGATCGCACACCGTATTCGCGGGCGATGTAATTTGCTGTAGAGAGCACTCCACGGCGACTATTGCCACCAATTGCCAAAGGTACATTAGCAAGCGCGGGGTTATCGCGCATTTCGACCGCTGCGTAAAAGCAATCCATGTCAATATGAATAAACTTTTTCATTCCTCAAACCAAGTACTGTACAAATGAACAGTTATTATTCATTAAGTTTGATTTATTAGCAAGTCATCAGCTCGATGATTCTTGCTGTGAAGATTTTTTACGATTAAATAACCTCGCACCGAATAACCAAAAAGCACCTTCTAAAATAAAACCAACTACGATTAGTATCACCATCCCAGAAGCATTGCCCATCGCATAACAAACTAATGCTAAACAGATCACCACCAGTAGCGCTAAGCGTTTCATTATTTTTGCTGTCACTGTATTCATAATTAGCTCCTTTAAATCAGATTAAAGTATTCATTTACGTAACCGTGAACTACTAAAACTAGCACATTTTCACTGTTTTCCTAATTATCTTGAGCTAAACAGCACCAATTGCTAATCTACGTTTTTACTTTAAAGAGCTGTCGAATATGCAATCATTCATAGAACAACATCCTATCCATACAGCAATTAATGTTGCTTGGGGAGAAATGGATGCCTTACAACATGTCAATAATGTGGTGTATTTTCGTTATTTTGAAACTGCTCGAATTGATTTTTTTAATCAAATAAATTTACTCGAAGATTTACAAACAACAGGTATTGGTCCTGTGATCAGTGAAAATAACGCGCGTTATAAACGCCCTGTCACATTTCCTGATACAGTGTTGGTAGGCGTTACCATCAGTGATATTCAAAAAGACCGTTTTATGATGCACTACAGAGTATTTAGCCAAGCGCAAAATGCCTTGACTACATTAGGGTCATCGCAAGTGGTGATGTTTAATTTTAAAACGGGTAAGAAAGCACAATTAAGTGAGCCATTATTGGCTGCATTACATAAGTACAGCCGAGAATCATAAAAGTAAGGAATCATTATGCGTTACAACCCACTTGGTAGCAGTGGTCTCAATGTGTCTCGTGTATGCTTAGGCAGCATGACGTGGGGCGTACAAAATAATCAAGCAGATGCTGATGAGCAAATTGCTTATGCCTTAGAGCATGGCGTAAACTTCATTGATACTGCAGAAATGTATGCCATCCCTCCCACTCCAGATACGTACGGAAAAACAGAGCAAATTATCGGTAATTGGTTAGCGCGTAATCCAAGTAAGCGAGACGATATTGTGCTCGCCACTAAAATTGCTGGCAATGGCCTAGCTTGGATACGCGATGGCGGCGATATTACTCGTCAAGCAGTCGTTCATGCAGTTGACGAGTCATTAAAACGCCTACAAACCGATGTAATTGATTTATACCAACTACATTGGCCGAATCGTCAATCACCGCACTTTAGCAAACAATGGCCAGGTATGATCCGTTTTAGTGACGCCAATACAGAGCAACACACAGCGGGTATGCTCGATATTCTTGAAGGTTTAAACGACTGTGTTAAAGCTGGTAAAATTAAACATTGTGGTCTCTCTGACGACACGCCATGGGGTATTAGCCAATTTTTACGATTAAGTGAACAACACAATTTACCGCGCATGGTCTCTATTCAAAATGAATTTAGTTTATTACACGCTAAAGATTGGCCTTATCTAATAGAGCAATGTATTCACGAAGATATTGCTTATTTACCTTGGTCACCCTTAGCAGGCGGTATGTTAAGTGGAAAATATTTAAATGGCGCACGTCCCGATGGTAGCCGCTGGACACTGGTGCAGCGTAATGGTTTATTCCGTGACACAGCACAATCGCAACAAGCAATCAGCCACTATGTTGAAATTGCCCAGCAATACCAAATAACCCCAGCACAATTAGCGCTTGCATGGTGTGACCAAGTTGATGGTGTTACTTCTTCAATTATTGGTGCAACCAGCTTAGTACAACTAAAAGATGACATTGCCGCGTTCAACATCGAATTAAGCGAACAAGCTTTAACTGATATTGGTAATGTATTTAAGCAATACCCAATGCCATTTTAATCAATAAAGCCCAATCATTATCAATGCTTGGGCTTTCCACCAGATTAAAACACTTGAAAAACAACCTACTCACAAATAGTGAATCAAAAAAACACCACTACAGCATTAAAAAATTAACTTAATGCAATAATTTACCATCCTTTAGTAGCGCAAAATATTAGTTATTGTATACTCGATTTAAATTGTTAGCGGATAAAGTAAATATAGCTATGCGTATTGTCTATTACTTCGTTACATTATTCTCTTTTTTTTCAAGCACCTATGTACTTGCTAATAATACCGATGAAGTAACTCACATAACTTGGCTCCAAAGTGATGCGGCGCCTTTTCATCTGGCTAAAACAGCGCAAACTCCAGATGGAGGCTTATGTGATTACTTAGTCGAACAGCTCATCATTGAGTTACCCGATATAGAGCATACCCGCGAAATGTTGCCGCAAAAACGTATAGGCAAGTACCTCGATGAAGGTCAACAAGCATGTTACCCTTGTATGATCCACCGTAAAGTTAACACCCCCCGAGTGATCTATTCGGTGCCAACAACGGTGTACCCACCATTTGCTATCATTGCCTCAGCTAAAACAGCGAAAGTAATTAGCCAACAACACAGTTCACCGATAAATTTAGTTAAACTACTGACAGATAATAAATTTATTTTTGGCCAATCCGCTGCGCGTAAATTTACTCCAGAGTTAAATACCATCGCTCGAAATACTAAAAGCGACCAACATACATCATTAAGTTGGAACAGTGAAAACGAAAGCAGCTCGGTGATCAATCGGCTCAATCATGGGTATATTGATTACACTATCGACTATCCTTTTTTAGCCGATTACTACAACCGCTTCAGCGAATTTGATAATGTAGTAACCTTACCTATTGCCGATCACGCCGATAAGCTGGTTTTAGGTGCGATTGGCTGCTCAACCAATGCCCCTAATAATTTTGCTAATAATGCCTTAAAAAAAATAAATCGAGTGCTAACAAATAGCATACTGCCGTCTGCAAAGTACCAGCAAACACAGCGTGTATTGCTTGAAAATACCTTTGCGGATTTTGATCAACAATATCAACAACAGATATTAAAACTTACTCAGCCAACCACTCTTGCTGAACCAATAAGTCTGAGCCCAAGTGTAACTGAGCAATAAATGTACTTCCTGCGTTCACAGCTCCTACTCCTGCAGGTGTGCCAGTCATAATAATATCGCCATCAATTAAAGTCATAAACTCACTAACTTGGGCTGAAATAACCGCGGGTTTATAAAGCATTAACTCTACGCCGCCTTGTTGTCGCACCTTATTATCTATCAGTAAGGTTAAACTTAAATGCTCAATAGCTTGTTCGTCTATTTGTACAAACTCACTAAACAATGCAGAGCCATCAAAGGCTTTCGCGCGTTCCCACGGTAAACCGCTGGCTTTTAATTTACTCTGTAAATCTCGCTTAGTTAAATCCAGTCCCACCGCCACAGCAGCTAAACAGCCATTGTTAACTTGAAAACAAATTTCAGTCTCAAAATGTAATTGCTCATCCTTATGAGTACACATTAAGGTATTTGTTATCGCGCTTGGCGGCTTTAAAAACACCACCATTTCGTCTGCCACTTGATTACCAAGCTCAGTAATATGCGCAGCATAGTTACGACCAATACAAATGACTTTTGATGGATTCACTGGTTTCATTTCGATCTTTCCTATTCAATAAAAAGCAGCCTAGACTACTTTTTATGACGTTTATTGGCAATTAATTTCGTATTGCTATTTATCTAGATCGATGTCAGTGGTGTTAAGCCTAACAAAGGCATTACTGGCATGAAATAACCTCAGTAGATACATGCTCGCTGGTGATGTTGAGTTTCGCAATCGATACCTGCCATGGCGCAGCTGTACTTAACTGCCAAGGTGAGAATACTTGCCCTAAATTAACACCTTGCTGTGAAAAACACCGTAAATCAATGCTTAAAGTCTGCCATTCATTGGTTGCATTTAGCTGCTTAGCAATATCCAATTTACCTTGGCAATCATCACCACATTGCATACCAAGCCAAAGCGGGGCATCGGCACTTTGCTCAACCTTAATTTGCATTTGTAACTGCCCTGCTTTTTCAACAAACGAACGTAAATCAGATGGGAATGCCGCACTTAAACGCACTGCTGCTAGTTCATCGCCGCTGAAGGTAATTGCACGCGCATCTTCTTGAACTTCTTTATCAAAGGTTTTAACGCTAACAGCTCCGATTGATTCGCGACTACTTGCCATCACTTTTTGCTGCTCACCACTTTGTAAATGCAGACTCCATGGCGCTTTAACCGCGCGCTCAAACAAGACTAAATCATCAAGCTGTTGTGACGTTCCCATTTGTTCAACAAGATCATCTTGTAAGGTGTTTTTATCTGAATAAGTTAAGCCAAAACCATACGGTAATAATGGCGAATAATCTTTATCACCACGATTTTCGTTATCAACTGGGTTATTCGGCCAAGAAAACGACAGCTTGCCTTTAAAATCATGATTTACTGAGCCATCTACATTTGCAAATAACACATCGCTAATTGCATCCCCTTCGCTACCTGGCAACCACGTCGCAACAAACGCATCACTGGCATTAAGCTCTGCGTTTACCCACATTGGGCGGCCGCTAATAAATAACGATACAACGGGAATACCGGCTTGCTTGAATTTTCGCAGTAGCGCTAAATCCGTTTTATTACCCCGCTGATATTCAAGATTATCTAAATCCCCATTGCCTTCTGCGTAAGGTTGCTCACCAAATACTACAATAGCGACATCTGGACGAGTATTGAACTCACCGTTTAAGTCATACTGAACTTGCCCGCCCGCTTGCTTAACAGTGTGTTCAATACCATCCAAAATCGACGTGCCACCTGGAAAATCGCTATTCTGATTCCCCGTACCTTGCCAAGTAATGCTCCAACCGCCAGATTGCATACCGATATTATCAGCACCTAGACCGGCTACTAACACATTTGCTTTTGGCGAAAGCGGCAGTAACTGTTGTTTGTTTTTTAGGAGTACTAAAGATTCGCGAACTGCTTGTTTTGCGATTTTACGATGTTCAGCACTACCAATGACCTCTGTTTTTCCTGAAAGTGGACGATTTGCAGGACTTGCTTTATCAAATAAACCCGCACGCATTTTTACTCTCAGAATACGCGTTACCGCATCATCAATTCGTGATTGCGCAATTGTGCCATTGTTAACTTGTGCGATAAGGTTTTCATAAAGTGGCTTCCATGCATCAGTAGGCACCATGTATACATCAAGGCCGGCATTAGCGGCTTGTGCACAGTTTCCATTGGTACAACCAGGAATTTGTCCATGACCATTCCAATCACCCACAACAAAGCCATCAAAACCCATTTTGCCTTTTAGCACATCAGTTAAGAGATATTTACTGCCATGGATTTTTTCGCCATGCCAGCTATTAAACGACGCCATAACTGTTTGTGCTCCAGCACCTAAGCCTCCCACATAACCTTGCGCATGAATGGTAAATAACTCTGCTTCGCTGGTAATATTATTACCTTGGTCATCACCGCCTTGTGTACCACCATCACCAATAAAATGCTTAACCGTACTGATCACCCGTTTATCTGATAAAAAGTCTTGATCAACTGCGCCTTGTAAGCCTTTTACTATTGCGGCTGAGTAATCTCTAACAATTTGTGGATCTTCTGAATACCCTTCATAAGTGCGGCCCCAGCGGTCATCTCGTACCACAGCAACGGTAGGTGCAAACACCCAATCAATACCGGTTACCATCACTTCTTGGGCGGTCGCTGCAGCAATTTTTTCAATCAACTGTGGATTGTTAGCCGCACCTAAACCGATATTGTGCGGAAATAACGTCGCACCAATAACATTATTATGACCATGAACTGCATCGGTTCCCCACATAGTTGGGATACGGCTACCATCAAGGGAATCATCTACTGATGCTTGGTACATTTTTTCGGCTAGTCCAATCCAATCAGCAGCCGTGGCATGTTTATTATTATTAGGAAAAGCCCCACCGCCATTAAGGTAAGAACCAAAACCATATTGACGCATATCTTCCACTGTAATATCGCGAATTTCAGGTTGGATCATCTGGGCTATTTTTTGTTCTAAGCTCATTGAGCCGAGCAAGTCAGCAATTTTTTGCTCCATATTGGCATCGTCTTTAACACCGCTTTTGATCATCGGCCAAATCTCATTGGTCGCTGCTGTTTGTTCTGATTGCGAACAGCCATTCATCGCCATTGCTGCAATCATCATTACCAATAGAGTACGTGGTTTTGTTATTGTCATGTTGTCCACCTAGTTATCAATGACGAGTTGAGGTTGTTACTTTTGAGCCAAATAGCGCAAAGTAAGTAATATATAAATAACAGCCGATAGGCAGTAATAGTGCTAATTGCACACCAAAATTGTCAGCTAAGACGCCTTGTAATAATGGAATAATTGCACCACCGACAATGGCTAAGCATAAAATACCTGAACCCTGAGAGGTATATTTGCCAAGGCCTTGAAGGGCTAAACTGAAGATGGTTGGGAACATAATTGAGTTACATAGTCCGACCAACAAAATAGCCCACATTGCTAATGCCCCTTGTCCTGTCATCGCCATTAACACCAGTACCACGGCAAGTAATGCATGACATGCCAATACCTTACCTGCATTGAGTTTTTGCATGATGGCAGCACCAATAAAGCGTCCTATCATGGCGCCCGCGAAGTAATAACTAATATAATGTGCGGCTTGCTGCTCAGTAAAACCCGCAATATGGTCTAAGGTTAAAAAGCCTACTAAAAAGCTGCCGATTGCGACTTCAGCACCGACATAAACAAAAATGCCAATGGCTCCTAAAATTAAATGGCGATACTGCCAAACACTACCTAAATCAATAAAGTTCTCAACATATTGATTTTCACTCTCAGCATCAGCTGCTTTGCCAAGTTTAGGTAATTTTAAAAAAGCAAAAATCACCGCAAGTACCAGCAAGCTTGCTGAAAGCATTAAATAAGGAAGTTTAACTTGCTCTGCGGTTGCTTGGCTGACTTCGGTTAGAATAAGCCAGCCACCAAAGATTGGCGCAACCGCAGTACCTAACGAATTAAATGCTTGGGTCATGGTTAAACGCGACGACGCTGTTTTTGCTGCGCCAAGTACACTTACGTATGGATTGGCTGACACTTGTAAGATGGTAATACCCGAAGCCAGTACAAATAGCGCCAATAAAAATAGCTCATAAACATGCGCTACGGCTGCGGGATAGAATAATGCACAACCAACCGCTGCTACCACTAAGCCCACCACAATGCCAAATTGATAACCTATTTTACTCACCAACTTACCAGCGGGTATCGACATCACAAAATAAGCCCCAAAGAAACAAAATTGGATTAGCATCGCTTGGGTATAATTGAGTGAAAACATCCCTTTTAAATAGGGGATCAGAATATCGTTTAGACACGTAATAAACCCCCACATAAAAAATAAGGTGGTCAACGACGTTAAAGCAAACGTTTGTTTGCCCATTGGTTGTAGGCTATGTTCATTCGTTGCCAAATTGTGTGTGACGTTTGCCATATTAAACTCTCTAATTATTTTAATTATCAGTTCGTTACGTTTATTAAAGTACTTTTTCATTACTTAAAAAAAGCAAATAATAGTTGCAACATAAAATGTAAGCGCTTACATTTATATCATATAAATCAAAATTAGCAATTTATTTACAAACATTCTGCAAGCGCTTCCATTTTTAATGACTATGCTGTGCTTAATGTAAAAGTAATTGCCAAAACTGAATGTTAAAGGATGCACCTAATCGTGTTTAAAACTATTTCTCTACCGCCTAGCTCTGCGCTACTTAAACCTCAGTTTACCTTTGGTGTAGCCACAGCCTCATTTCAAATTGAGGGAGCTCGCAGCGCTCGCCTGACATCTATTTGGGATACTTTTTGCAACCAACCAGGCGCCATCGCAGACAATAGCAATGGCGATACAGCCTGTAACCATGTTGAACTATGGCAACAAGATATCGCAATGATTGCTGACTTAGCCGTTGATGCGTACCGATTATCAATTTCATGGCCGCGCGTATTGCATCAAGATGGCAGTATTAATCAGCAAGGCATTGGCTTTTATCGTGATTTATTAACGGCTTTAAAAGCACGCAATATCAAGACCTATGTCACCTTATATCACTGGGATCTACCCCAACACTTGGAAGATAACGGTGGCTGGTTAAACCGTGACACCGCCTATGCATTTGCTCACTATACTGATTTAGTTACCAAGCAGTTGACAGGTTTAGTTGACTCTTATGCGACTTTAAATGAACCTTTTTGCAGTGCCTATTTAGGCTATGAAGTGGGTGTGCATGCACCCGGTATTAAAAGCCAACAAGCAGGTCGTCAGGCGGCTCATCATTTATTGTTAGCCCATGGTCTTGCCATGCAAGTACTGCGCGCCAATTGCCCTAATATAGAAGCTGGTATTGTACTTAACTTCAGCCCAGCTTATCCACTGACAGAAAACGATACACAAGCAGCATTATTAGCCGATCAATATCACAATCAGTGGTATATCAAAGCAGTTTTAGAAGGTCTGTATCCGGCGCTTTTAAATAGCCTCAGTAGTGAAGTGCAACCCCATATAGCTGCTGATGATATGGCGATAATCAGTCAAAAAATCGACTTTATTGGCGTTAATTACTATACCCGCATACACTACAAAAACACTGATGATAACTGGTTTGCCGAAGCACAAATCAACAACATAGCTGTAACTGACATGGGCTGGGAAGTCTATCCACAAGGTTTAACTGAATTGTTAGTATCATTAAATGAGCTATACCAACTACCTAAAGTTTATGTAACTGAAAATGGTGCGGCCATGGCAGATACACTACAAGATGGCCAAGTACTCGATACAGAGCGCGTTAGTTATTATCATACCCACCTCAATGCAGTGCATGACGCAGTTGAACAAGGGGTTGATATACAGGGTTATTTTGCATGGAGCTTAATGGATAACTTTGAATGGGCATACGGCTATGAAAAACGCTTTGGTCTCGTTTATGTTGATTATGAAAACCAGCAACGCATACTAAAAGAGAGCGCGATACAATATCGCGCATTGCTCACACAGCGCAAAAAATAATAACAACATGAGTGCCAATTATGCTAACTAGAAAAGAAAAAATAGCCTATGGCTTAGGTGATACTGCAAGTAACATCATTTTTCAAACCGTGATGCTATTTTTAACTTTTTTCTATACCGATATATTTGGTATTTCTCCGGCCATCGTTGGTACTCTGTTCCTAGTGGTGCGAGTTATTGATGCAATCACCGATCCGTTAATGGGGGCGCTCACCGATGCAACCCGAACCAAATATGGTAGTTACCGGCCTTACCTATTGTGGCTCGCGATCCCGTTTGGGCTGGTTAGTGTAATTACTTTTACCACACCAGATTTAAACGCGACAGGAAAAGTCATCTACGCGTTTGTCACCTATACGCTATTAATGCTGGTTTATACCGCAATTAATATTCCTTATTCAGCTTTGGGTGGAGTACTAAGTCACGATCCGAGTGAACGCGTATCCATTCAATCTTATCGTTTTGTATTTGGTATGCTCGGTGGCTTACTCGTCAGTGCTTGCACATTGCCATTAGTAAGCTGGTTTGGTAAAGGCGATAATGCTCTTGGCTATCAGCTTACTATGATACTGATGAGCTGTTTCGGTGTGATATTATTTTTGTTCTGCTTTCGCTTTACTAAAGAACGCGTGGTTGCACCACAGCAACAAACCCTTAGCCTCAAAGCACAAATGGCAACGTTGTGGCAAAACGGTCCTTTTAAAATACTCTGTGGTGCTGCCATTATGCTGCTCACGAGTATGGTGCTGCGTACGACTTTAGCAATTTATTACGTAAAATATGTTCTTGGTGAAGCCGACTTAGTTACGCAATTTGTTACCTTGGGAATGATCGGTAATATCCTTGGCTGCGCCTGCGCACAACCACTGAGTAAACGGGTTGATAAAAAAGCAGCATATATATATCTCCAATACATCTCTGCGGCCATAAGCTGTTTTGCATTTTTCTTATCTGACGACCAATTAGTGCTCGCGTTTGCAGTCTATTTTTTATGGTGTTTTTTCACCCAAATGGCAACTCCATTGTTATGGGCAAAAATGGCAGATACAATTGACTACGGACAATGGCAAAATGGCCATCGGCTAACTGGCTTGGTCTATGCAAGCGTGGTGTTCTTTATTAAACTAGGCCTGGCACTGGGCGGAGCTATTGCTGGTTGGTTACTGGCTTACTATGGCTATCAAGCTAACACTGAGCTTAATGAAGCAACTAAAGCCGGTATTTTAACCTCGTTTACACTGTTTCCTGCAATTGGTAGTGTACTTGTCGCGTTGATCATGAAAAGGTATATTCTTGATAATAATACCTTAGAGAAAATAAACGCTGATTTAGCCCAAAGAAGTAGTACTTAACAAGGAATATCATGGCGACCATTTATGAGGTGTCAAAACTTGCTGGGGTCTCATTAGCGACCGTTTCAAGGGTAATGAATAATAATACTAATGTCAGTGATGCAACGCGAAAAAAGGTAACCGTTGCGATGACACAGCTTGGTTACCGGCCTAATTCCATTGCACAATCTCTCGCATCTAATTGCTCGAATAGCGTAGGCTTGCTCGTTTCTGAGCTACACGGGCCATTTTATGGACCGATGATGAGCGACATTGAAAATGCGTTTCGTAATCAAGGTAAACACGTCATTATTACCGCAGGCCACAGTGATGCCGATCGTGAACAGCAAGGGATTGAGTTTTTAATTAGTCGCAATTGTGATGGCTTGATTTTACATGTTGAAGCCATCAGCGACGACTACTTGATAGAACTGAGTAAAGGCAGCACCCCCTTTGTACTGATCAACCGTTTGATCCCAGAGCTTGCCGATCGGTGTATCGTTTTAAATAATATCAAAGGTGGATATTTAGCAACCAAGTATGTCCTTGAGCAAGGCCATCGTGACATAGCTTACATTAGCGGGCCACTTTGGAAAAAAGATGCTCAGGATCGCTTAACCGGCCATAAACAGGCTCTCGCTGAATTTGACTTAGAATTTAATGAACAATTGCTTTATCAAGGCGATTTTATGGAAACCAGCGGCTCGGCAGGTTTTAAGTTATTCCATGAAAGTAACCACGCTTTTACAGCTTTAATTTGTGCTAATGATGAAATGGCCATTGGTGCAATGGCCACAGCCCGAGAATATAGCATTAAGCTTCCCGAACAATTGTCGATCATGGGTTATGACAACGTATTTTTTACCCGTCATATTTACCCGCCACTAACGACTATTAACTACCCAATTAATGATATAGGAAAAATGGCAGCAAAGTGGATTTTAAGCAAAGTTTACGGTAAGGGTGAATTACCGTTACAAACATTATTTGAGCCAGAACTGATCGTCCGTCAATCAATTATTACTAACCCTCAATAAGTTGGGTTAGTAATGCTAAATTAATCGGTTTAAGTAATACTTGCTCTATCTCAAGGAGTTCAATTTGCTTCGGTTCTGGCTGTATACCACTGACGATTACTCGCTTTAAATCTGGATAATACTGCTTTGTATAACGAGCTAAATCCAAGCCACTGCCATCAGGCAAATGCATATCTAATAACACTTTATCAAATTGAGAGTCATTTTTTAGAATTGCTAAAGTATGCTCATAACTAGTTGCAACAACGGTTTCAACCCCTAAACTTTCCAGTAATAACTGGGTGATTTGCGCCGCATCTGCATCATCTTCAACCAATAAAAAACGCGCACAACTTTTTACTCGCGCTGGTTGCGCTAATTTATCAACGGGCTTATTAGCCGCCATAGAGTAATTAGTTAAGCACTGATAAAGTAAGCTTGAATCAACAGGTTTGCCTATCACATCGTTAAAGCCCAGCGCCAATAACTCGCTATGTATACCTTTCATCGTGGCAGCAGTAAGCGCGATTACCGCCCCCTTAAAACCCATTTTTCTAAGTTCAATCGTGGTTTCTTTGCCCCCCATCACCGGCATATGAATATCTAAAAATATAATGTCGTACGGATCACCTTGCTGTTGTGCTTTAGTTACTTTATCAAGTGCTTGCTTACCGTGTTCAGCATAATCAACCTTTGCACCAGCAGAAGAGATCATATGCCCAACTAACACCCGTAAATCTCGTAAATCATCAACCACCAATACTCGGCCACTGACTTTACAAGGGGCCATTTTTTGCTGCATATTAGGTGTCAAATCGAGCTTCAATACACTGCGCTCTACATATTGAATATTGCCCGGATACACTGAAATAGTAAATTCAGATCCATGACCAATAGCAGACTCTAATGTGATCCCGCCCTGCATACGACTCAACAATTCAGAGCAAATAGCTAAACCTAACCCCGCGCCACCAACTGAGCGCGATTCTACATCGGCTATTTGTTCAAATGGTTTGAATATAAGTGCTTGTTTCTCAGGGGCAATACCCATTCCAGAATCTTTAATACTAAAAAACAGCATTTCACGGCCATCAATAACTTTTGTCCATGCGTGAACAATGATATCGCCTTGCTCGGTGAACTTAATCGCATTATTGATGATATTAATTAAAATTTGCCGAAACCGTGTCGCATCAATACTAATTACAAGAGGCAAAGGTTGTAATGACTCAAAACGCAGCGACAGCCCTTTATCCAGCGCAGATACTCGCATTAAGGTAAACACATCAGCCATTAAACTATCAAGGTTGACATCACTGCAGCTGAGCTCCAGTTTATCGGCAGCTATTTTTGATAAATCGAGAACATCATTTAACAAGCTAAGTAGATGCTTACCATTACGATAAATAACCCCTAACTCATTATTGGCATGATTGTTAAATTCACTTTGCATAAGCAACTCGGTATAGCCCAAGATTGACGATAACGGGGTGCGTAGCTCATGGCTTAAATGTGCTAAAAAGCGGTCTTTAGAACGATTCTCAGCCTCTGCTTTAAGTCGTTCAAGGCGTTCATCTTCAACATCGCGTCGGGCTAATGCGTAGCGAATAGAGCGGGCAAAGCGACTTGAGCTCATTTCACTTTTTACGAGGTAATCAACAGCTCCTGCATCCAAAGCGGCTAAATCAAGGGCGTCGTTTGATTGCCCGGTGAGCATAATGATAGGGCCATTAAAACCATTTTCTACAGCTTGTTTTAATACTGCTAAGCCGTCTGAAGCCCCTAAGCGGTAATCAAGCAGGCAAATATCATGATGATTTTTACTCAGCACCTTAACTGCCTGCTTGGGATCACTGATCCACTCTATATCAAATGTATGCGAACTCAGCTGCTCTAGATAATCACAGGTTAAAATATAATCATCTTCATCGTCTTCAACAAGTAACAGTCTGGTTGCCTTATCTAACATAGCGTCTCCAGTTTTTTATTTAGTCATTAAACGTACTAGGTAACTCTACAAACTCCACCCAGTACTTACCTAACGTTTTCATTAGTTCAACTAAGCCATCAAACGTAACTGGTTTAGTAATGTATGAAGCCGCGCCTAAATCGTAACCCTTAACCATGTCTTCCTCTTGCTTAGACGTGGTTAAAATAACTACAGGAATACCTTTTAAGTTTGAATTGCCTTTAATCGCTTGCAACGCTTCGCGTCCATCCATGCGTGGCATATTCAAATCCAATAAAATCAACCCAGGTCGTGGCGATGAGTTTTTGTCTTCAAACTTACCTTTACGCTCTAGGTACTCCAAAAGCTCCACACCATCTTCAACAAAGTATAACTCGTTTAATACACGGCTTTCAGCGAGTGCGTCTTGCGTTAATAAACGATCATCTTCATCATCATCAGCCATTAAAATGGTGATTGGCTTTACTTTAGAAAATGGCATTTAAGCCTCTCCTTGCAATGTGAAAAGCTCGCTTTCCACAGGTAGTTTTATGATGAAGGTTGCTCCCTCACCGGTTTCACTTTGTGCCGCTATCGTACCGCCGTGACGCTCTACAATACGTCGGCACACGGATAAACCAATCCCAGTGCCTTTATATTGCGAACGCCCATGCAGACGTTGAAACGGAACAAAAATTTTGTCGGTATATTCTGGCGCAAAACCAATACCGTTATCTTTAACTGTAATGATTTGCCATTCCAGCTCTGTATTATAATCATCATTAAATTCAGTCTGATGCTGATACTCAATAGTGATAATTGGTGCCACATCTGGACGTCTAAATTTCACCGCATTTGAAATCAAATTCAAAAATAGCTGCTGCATTTGGCTCAGATCTGCTTGTATTACTGGCATTTCGCCCACGTTGACCTGCGCATTTGACTCTTTAATCGCAATTTCTAAATCGCTTAGCACATCATCAAGTACTTGCTTTAAATCCGTATCGGCAAAGTCTTTACCACGTGTTGTCACTCGCGAAAACTCTAACAAGTCATTAATTAAATTAGACATTCTTTGCGCTGCATTTTTCATACGCGCGATATAATCAATGCCTTTTTCACCCAATTCGTCTTTAAACATGGTTTCTAAGCGATCACTAAATGCTTGAATTTTGCGCAGTGGCTCTTGCAAATCATGACTCGCTACAAAGGCAAACTCTTCAAGCTCACGGTTACTGCGACTTAGTTCATCAGAGTACAAGGTCAGCTCTTGTGTACGCTCGGTCACTTTACTAGCCAGTGTTTCGTTTTGATATTCAAGTTCCTGCTGATATTTTGCCGCTGTATGTAAGTTAATACGCGTGAGCATAAACATACCAAGGATCAATAAAGCACTGGTTACGGCAGTAATTGCAAAAGTGAGTTTGGCTTCTTTTTTAATTTGCCCTAACTTTCGAAACTGCACAGCTTTAAAAGCAGACTCCGCATCTTGAATTTCATCAGCGAGCTCTCTAATTTGCTCGTAAAGCTTACGGCCTTGATGCGTCTCTAGTAAATAATGAGCACGGCGTTCTTTATCTGCTAATGCTAAATCAACGGTTCTGGTTAATACCGCAACTTTATCATCAACCAAAAATAGTAATCGCGCTACTTTATCTGCTTGGCCTGCAATTTCAGTACGTAAATTTTTAACCAGTGTAGCTTGTGAGTTGAGCTGCATAATAGCGTCGTTGTAGGGTGCTAAATAATCTTTATCGCCCGTTAATAAGTAACCACGTTGTCCTGATTCTGCCTGCACAATTGAAAGATGAAGCTTCTCAATTGCGGTGTTTAACATATTAGTATCATCTAAACGCTGTTGGGTTTGAGTCAGGCTTTGAATGGTATTCATTGCCAAAATCGCATTCCCCACCACAATACACAGCAGCACCGCGATAAAACTGGCCCAGGTTACCTTGACCTTACCTTGTTGCTTTTGCAGCTTCATTTATAATCCTTTTATATTATCTTATTCAACGACGCCGAGATTCGATATTTGTTCTAAGCTGTCACTGCATTGCTGGCAATTACTTATTATTTTATCAAGTGCTGCCAATGCTTTTTCTTTTGGCATATCATTTTCTAGCACTAATTTAATCAATTCTGCATTCATCGATATACGATTCAGTGGTCCGCGTGCATCATGAATCAACTTATTGATTTTATCGTTATTAGCCATGCTACCCCTTTATTGATTACTTGAGTTTAATTTAGCTATATTCGCCAATACCACCATAGGCATTTAGACGGTTGTATAAAGTTTTAGTACTTATACCTAGCATTTGCGCTGCAAGCGTTTTATTACCTTGTACTTTATCCAACGTAGCGTGGATCAGCTCTTTTTCAACTTCTTCAATAGTTTGCCCTGCAGTCACTTGATTTGCTTGAGTTTGCTTATTCACTCGTGAAAATGGTGACTCTAAGTTATCTGGCAAAGTAATCGCTTTACCTTTTGGATCACTCATAATAAAAGCACGATGAATGCCGTGGCGCAGTTCTCGAACATTGCCTGGCCAATCATAGCTTTCAAGTAACTTTAATTGTGCAGTTTGCCATTGAAAGTCGGTATTGTTTTCTTCATTTAATTGATTTAAAAAAGCATTGGCTAATAAGGCAATATCTTCTTTTCTTTCACGCAGTGGTGGAATATCAATAGGAAATACCGCTAACCGAAAGTAGATATCTTCACGAATAACATTATTTTGCGCTAAATCTTCTAATGAACGGTTAGTCGCAGAAATCACTCGGCAATCTACCGCACTTTCTTTACTGCCACCTACTCGGGTTACTTTTTTAGTTTCTAACACGCGCAATAGATTAGGCTGCATATCTATTGGCATTTCAGTCACTTCGTCTAGAAATAATGTTCCGCCGGTTGCTTGCTCAAATACACCGTCTTTACGGGCAATAGCACCAGTAAAAGCCCCTTTCTCATGGCCAAATAATTCGCTACCAATAAGTTCTTTCGATAACGCACCGCAGTTAGTAGCCACCAAAGGTCCTGTACATGCGCTAGCATTGTGAATCGCTTGTGCGACAACTTCTTTACCAGCACCACTTTCACCCATTAACATTACGTTGGCGTTGGTGTTAGCAACGCGCTCAATCATGGTATACAAATGCTGCATTTGCGGCGATTCACCTATTAAGGTGCCAAAATGCTTTTTAATACTTGGCTCGGCTTTTTTCTTAGCCGTGGTTTTTTTAGGGTTGAGAAGGCGCTCAATATCTTCGCGCTGCAAGGGCTTAACTAGATGACCAACGTTAGGCTCACACATTTCAGCCAACTTACCTTTGACTGAAGGATGACCTGAAATAAGGGTTATTTTTGGTTTTTGACCAATACTTTTAAGGTGCTCAACCAAGTGTAAACCACTTCCATCAGGCAGCATAAAGTCTAACAATACATGGTCAAAGGTATTATTTACAAACCACTGCTCAGCCTCTGCTAAATTAGCAGCAGTATTAATGTTATGTCCTAAAAACTCTACGATATGACAAACGACATCACTAAACTCGCTATCATCATCAACTAACAGTATGTTTAACATGATAAATCCCTATGCTTATTATCATTGCCCAGCCCCACATCTTAACTGCCTTATTCTACAAAATCGATGCTTAACTGGAAATTTACGCTATCTAAATAGATTTAGATCTTTTTTGAGATATAATTTTTAAATTAAATTTTAAGGAACATTCTGATGCGCTTACTTAAAAGCACCGTTCATCCCAGTGTGAGTGCCAGCGAGCCACGTCAATTTACTCGCCTAACGAGCCGTGCTATTGCCTTAAAAGGCACTGATATTTTATTAATGTACACTGCCCGCTATGAAGATTTCAGCTTGCCTGGCGGCGGCATTGATGAAGGTGAAAGCATAGAGCAAGGATTAATCCGCGAGCTACAAGAAGAAACTGGCGCACAAAACATCAAAGTACTCGGTGAGTTTGGCCTTTATGAAGAATACCGCCCTTGGTATAAAGATGATTATGCAGTGATCCATATAAAGTCTTACTGCTATTTTTGTAGTCTTGATACGCAATTAGGGCAAGCGCAACTAGAACATTATGAGCAACAAAATGGCATGGTTGCTAAATGGGTTAATATTTATGATGCCATTGCTCATAATGAGCGAACGCTAGCAAACAGCGATAAGCAAGGGCTATCAATCATTCGCGAAACCTATTTACTAAAAGAGATTGCCAAACATATTACTAATTATTGATAACTATCACCCAGTAATAAGTTAGGGCTTTGATTCAATTTAAACCAATCACTTTTTCATAAGTAAATAGGTGATATCTTCTGCCGACATACCTACACGAGGGACATGCTTTTGGCCACACCACAGTGGTGAAAAATCATCGTGCCCTGCTTTTTCAGCGCTTGCTCTAAGTGCCGTTATCGCGGTACTGGCATGAGGGAATTCAGGCACACCTATAGCCAAAGCGCCTAACTCATCCATTACACGATTTTGAATGCCTCGTGCCGCCCGACCAGAAAATAACGTAGTAAGCGCAGTATTATCCGTTTTCTGATTTAAAATTGCTTGCTTATGAAGCGCTGAAGTTTGTGCCTCGCAACATAATAAGTAAGCACTCCCGACTTGCACAGCGGCTGCACCTAAAGCTTGCATTTGCTCTACATCATCAGCGGTTGCAATACCGCCTGCGGCAACAATAGGTAAAGAAAGACGTGCCACACAGTTTTGAACTAATTGCACAGTTGATTGCTGCAGACTTAAATCCATTGATAAAAAATGCCCTCGATGGCCTCCTGCTTCTAAACCCTGCGCAATAATAGCATCAGCGCCATTTTCACTCAGCCAAATAGCTTCATCTAAAGTGGTAGCGGTTGAAATCACTTTAGTGCCCCAGCTTTTGATTTGCGCCATAATCGTTTGCTCAGGTAAACCAAAGTGAAAACTTACCACCGCGGGTTTATAAGGGGCAATAATATCAACAACCGATTGACTAATAGGTTGACGAGAAGCCCCTGCAGTTAAGCTTTCAGCATCAATACCATACTCATCAAAATAAGGCGCTAGCAAATTATGCCATTGCTGCTTTTGTTGGCTGGTGTAATCACCGACCGTATGACAAAAAAAGTTAAGGTTATAGGGATTACTGGTCGCTTGAGTCAGTTTATCAAGCTCGCTCACTAACTGTTGTTTTGAGAGCATTGCACAGGGTAATGATCCTAAACCACCTGCGTTACTCACCGCAGCAGCTAAACGAAAATCTTGCACACCCGCCATCGGCGCTTGAATAAGCGCTAAATGCGTATTAAAAAAAGATAACGCCACAACATACTCCTTGTAACTTTTTCAGCCACCAGAACTTTTTACCGATACAAAAATAATAGCTGAGTAAAAATAATAATGAAAAAATTAAAAGCTGTTTTATAGCAACAACTTAAAATAATTAAATAGTTTAGCGCAGAGTTGGCGTTAGCTTTGCACTCCTTTACTCAATATTATTTGTAAGGAGATGAAAATGACTAACACAGTAACGACAATTAATCCTGCCACTGAACAAACTATTGCAGACTATACATTGCTTAACCTAGAGCAAGCAAAAAATGAGATAGATAAAAGTCATGAGGCTTTCTTAGAGTGGCGCCATATTTCATTGACCGATCGTGCTAAGTATTTAAACAAACTTGCACATGTATTCGAGCAACAAAAAGAGTCACTAGCAACATTGATGACTCAAGAAATGGGCAAATTATACAATCAAGGTCTACAAGAAGTAGAGCTTTGTGCAGCTATATGTCGTTACAGCGCCGAACATGGCCAAACGATATTAGCGGATGAAGAACGCCCTATGGAAAACGGTCGCGCTATAATTACATATCAACCGACAGGTGTGTTACTAGGCATACAACCTTGGAACTTTCCTCTCTACCAAGTAATTCGTTATGCCGTGACTAACATTATGGCTGGTAATACGGCAGTACTTAAACATGCTAGTAACGTGTTTGGTATGGCTGAAAAAATTGAAGAAATGTTCTCCGATGCAGGTTTCCCTAGTCATGTATTTAAAAATTTACTGATTGACGGTAAAACAGCCAGCGAGCTTATTAGCCATAAAGCAATCCGTGGTGTTACCTTTACTGGCAGTGATGGCACTGGTAAAAAAGTGGCTGAGCAAGCAGGTAAACACGTGAAGAAGACTGTCCTAGAGCTTGGTAGTAACGACGCTTACTTAGTACTTGATGATGCAGATTTAGAGCTGGCAATTAAAACCTGCCTGCAAGGACGGATGATCAATAATGGTCAGACTTGTGTATCTGCAAAACGTTTTGTGGTTGTTGAAGCCTTATACGATGAGTTTAAAAAAGGCATAACAGAGCAATTTAACGCCTTAATAGTTGGCGATCCTATGGATGAAAACACCGATCTTGGCCCAATGGCACGCGAGGATTTAAGAGACAAAATTCATAAACAAGTAATGCAATCAGTTGAGGCTGGTGCGTCTATTGTGACTGGTGGCGAAATACCTAAGCAAACGGGTTATTTCTATCCAGCCACATTACTTGAGAATCTCTCTCCCGGCATGCCGGCCTATGACGATGAATTATTTGGCCCGGTCGCTTCACTCATCAAAGCCAAAGATAACGAAGATGCGATGCGCATTGCCAACGACTCTCGCTATGGTCTAGGTGGCGGCATACTTTGTAAAGATGAAAAGAAAGCCATTGAGCTTGCTAAAAAGCATTTTGATACCGGTATGGTTAACATAAATGGTTATGGGCTGGCCCAGCCAAACTTACCATTTGGTGGTGTTAAAGACAGTGGTTATGGTCGTGAGCACGGCGGTTTTGGTATGAGAGAGTTTGTTAATATTAAAGCGATTATGATTAATAACTAACTACTCCTAATAAAAAATACTCTAAAGGGCCTTAATTGGCCCTTTTTTTATGACTAAATAAGTTAAGTGTACAATAACTGTTATTCGCTATATTTTACTTACTTCATCATTAAAGGTAGGCACTTCTCGGCTAGAAGTATTCTCCATTTGCAATTCATTAACCGCCTTTTGAATGTCCATGTCGTCATCTAGTTGCTGGTTACTATTACCAGGTTTGTGCACTAACTCAGTTAAAAGAGCAAAATGGTCCGAGCCATATTTTTCTAGCCGTTTTATACGTTTAACAGTAAAGCCATGGCTATGGAATAAGTGGTCAAGCGGCCAGCGCATAAAGAAATACCCAGCATGAAAGGTATTAAAAAAACCTCGGCCTTTGCGTGGATCTAAAAAGTCACTGATTTCCATAAATAAACGGGTACTTCTTGACCAAGCAACGTCATTTAAATCGCCGGCAACAATTGTTGGACGTTTGTTGTTCTTTAAAGCCTTAGCAAGCAAAATAAGTTCGGTATCTCGTGGCCTAGAGGTATCTTCTTCAGTAGGACTTGGAGGAGCAGGATGAATAAAATGACCTTGTACTTCAAGACCTTCTGCAGTCTCAAATAGAACGTGAATTGAGGGAATATCGTTTTCTACAAGCTCACATACTTGTTGTTTTTTTATCTTATATTTACTGTATAAATGCATGCCGTAGCGATTATCTTTCGGGCAAAATATTTTGTATGGATAATCTTCTTCAATGGCTGCAAGTTGCTGTTGCCATTTAGTATCTGACTCAAGCGTAATAAGTAAATCTGGCTGGTGTTCATGGACTAAATCTATTAAGTCTTGGTAGCGAGTGTTCGACATCAACACATTAGCCGACATAATACGAATACTATGCCCACTGCCTGCGGGACTTTGCGCCACTTCTTTTTTAGCAAGCCAAGTATAAGGATATATCCATTTACCTTGAATAAGCAAAATTACAGTTGCCATGATTAGCGACGATACAACCAAAGGCGATAGTCCACTTAATGCAAAATAAACACCTAAAAGCAACCCAGCCAATGCAAGATAAAAAACCTGTAAACGAACAAAGTCGCAACTACGAATTAAATAATGCTGGCTGAAAGACATAGGTAAAAGTGTCACAACTAATAACACACTTAATATACTTACCAGCACAATTAGCATTCAATAACCCTTTATTAATAACGACTTAAAATTGACAAAATTTCGCGAGTATCATGCACCATATGAATGATGGTATCGTCTATTTCAATCGTAATACGACCATCACGGTCTATCGGTTTTACTACTCGACCATGGCGATAGATATCGTAATCTAATCTGTCACCTTTGTTGTACTTTTTTTGCCAACCAGGAGGCAATTGACCACCATTATCAACTTTTTTTTGTAATCCTGGCGGTAAACTCCCTTTACCTTTATTTTTGTCTTTGTCATGGTTATCATTTTTTGCAAAAGCTGCGCCGCTGCAAAGTACTAAGCCAAGCAAAGCAGTAGATAGAAGTGCTTTCATATTTTACTCCCTATTTAGTTCATTTAAAGAATAGCAATAATTCATGAACTCGTTATGAAGTAAATTAAATAACCGACATCAAGTTGTGACTTGGTAAAAATTTAGTGACGAGTAACAATAGAGAGAATCTCTCGAGTGTCATGCACTAAATGAATTAGCTGATCATCAACTTCCAGTAAAATTATCCCCTTTCGGTCATGACGCTCAACAACTCGACCACGGCGGTAAATATCTCTATCAAGGCGATCGCCACGATGATATTTTTTATACCAACCCGGCGGTAAGCCATGCCCGTAGCCTACTTTCTTGTATAAACCCGGCGGCAACTTTTTATAATCTGCTGACTTATGGTGTTTTTTATAATATTTTTTATGGTACTTTTTACTGTGCTTTTTATGCTCATGATGATGCTCATGGCGATGTTCATAACGATCATGTTCGCGCTCGTGCTTAGCATTTGCTGCAAACGGTAATAGGCTCAAACCAAGTACAGCCAAAGACAGGGGGATTAATTTATTCATAGCTACTTCCTAGCATAATCTGTGTGAATAACTAAAGCCTAACAAGTCAGCCTGAATGAAAGATGAAATGAATTGTAAACTTTGTAAAGATAGTAAGTGCTTACAGTTACGTGTTTTAACAAACAATTAGTTAGCTATATTAAAGAAAATAAAATGCTGTAAAACAATAAATAATAAAAACTGGCTGACAGCTCACAACATATTCGTATATTATTAACTCACTGACCTTACTGGAGTTTGCGCATTAATGAATAACTAACACCTGTTGAAATTCGTTTTATTTTTTGAATTTACAGGGTTAGTGGGCGCAAAATTCGTCATATATCTTGCTATCGACTTAACGATACCTAGTTAATTTTAATTGCTTTGCGCGCCATGCCCTGAACACTCCAGAGGCATTATGCATACATTACACATCCACAATTTAAGCTATCAACACCCAGATGGCCAAACTCAATTTAAACAACTTAGTTTTTCAATAAATGAAAAGCTCACCGCGATCATTGGTGCTAATGGCAGCGGTAAATCAATATTGTTGAGTATATTGGCAAACCAACAACAACCTAGTTCGGGACATGTTGAATTTAGTGGTACTCGCGTGCTTATTTCACAGCAACAATTAAGTGAGCAGCACCTTCAAACATCGTCATCCACGATTGCACAACTATTAGGAGTTGATAAAAAGTTAGCCGCCCTTAATCGTATTGAACAAGGAAGCTGCCATGAGGCTGACTTTAACCTAATCGATGATGATTGGTTATGCGAGCAATATTACAAACAACAACTTTTAGCCCTTGCTATTGATACCTCATTAAACCAGCCAATTAAGCATTTAAGCGGCGGTCAACAGCGGCGTTTGATGCTATTTTGCGCGTTGCAAACAAAGCCTGATTTACTGATTTTAGATGAGCCAAGTAACCATTTAGACCAATCAGCAAAGCAATGGCTAATTGACCAATTACATGCGTTTAAAGGGCAAGTAATTGTAGTAAGTCATGACCGCCAATTACTTAATCAATGCGATGCTATTATTGAGCTTAGCAGTCAAGGTGTTCATTATGAAACGGGGAATTATGAGCATTTCAATGAGCAAAAAACACGACAACAAACTTCGCTTACAAAGCAAATTAATAACCTTGACAAGGAGCGACAAAAACACCTTCAGCAAACCCAGCTTAATCGTGAAAAAGCCCAACAAAGAGCAGCACAAGGTAATAAAAAACGTAACACCACCAGCCAACCAAAAGTGATGTTAGACTTTAAGAAAAACAGTGCCCAAGCAAGTAAAGGCGCTTCTGAACGGCTAGCCTCTGTCAAACGCGAAGCCCTAACCGAAAAACGCCAAACACTTCAACAGCAGTTACCAAATAGTAAAGCTAAAACAGTAAAGTTTACGCAACCGACTAGCAATAAACGCCTACTATTTATTGAAAAACTTACTTTGCCATTTTCAAGCGCTAATAAAGCAATCACCCTGCAAATTTTTAGTGGTGATAAGTTACACCTAAAAGGATCCAATGGCAGCGGTAAGTCAACATTACTCCGGATGATTAATGACTCGGCAAATTCACCAGTATCAACAGCGCTTCAATTAAATAGTAAAGTGCTTTATATAGATCAACACAGCTCTTTTTTAGGAGCAACAGACACTTTATGCAATGCATTAGAAAAACACTGTCAGCTAAAACAACAAACAGTACGCCATTTGCTTGCGAATATTGGCTTTAAGGGAGAGAATATTTATCGGCCAATTAGCCAATTAAGCGGCGGCGAGAAAATGCAATTAGCCATGCTTATAGCGGCGCAAAATGCGCAGCACTCTTTATTGTTACTCGATGAACCCGATAACCACTTGGACTTGGCTAACAAGCAACATCTTGCGCAAAATCTGGCTGATTTTACTGGCAGCTTTATATTGGTGAGCCACGATGAGGAGTTTATTAAGCAATCTAATGTACTAACTAACATTATCTTAAAATAGCACAGCGAGAACTTTTTCATCGTTTCAGGTTCAAACTCATCGGATCACTTAATTATAAAAAGGAATAATATGAAAACTCTACAATTGGTTTTGGTGATTGTAATTACTTCGTTAGCTGGCTGCAGTAGTATGCTCAGCCAAAATACGAATCAAAAAACTCGCTCAAGTAGTCTCGTGGATTTTCTATACCCTGATGAACAAAGCCGTCAGGCTCATCAACCAAGCATACCAACGCTTAACTTACCCGCAACTGTAGGTATCGCATTTATTCCTAACCAATATGACTCTGGCATTCGCAGTAACGACGAAATTGCCTTGCTTGAGAAAGTAAAAAAACAGTTTATGCAATATGACTACATTGACCGTATTGAAGTTATTCCTAGTAGTTATTTGAAAGGAGGTCAAGGATTTACCACTCTTGAGCAAGTATCTAGATTATATGACGTTGATATTATTGCGCTGGTATCATATGACCAAGTATCACAAACTCTCGAAAATAATGCTGCATTCTTATATTTAACAATTGTGGGGTTATACGTTATTCCTGGCAACGAAAACACCGTACAAACTTTTGTTGATACAGCTGTTTTCGATGTGAAAAGTAGAAAAATGCTGTTTCGAGCTCCGGGAGTTAACAAAGTAGAGCAACGCAGTACAGCCGTCGGTATTGATGAAACCTTAAACGAGCAGTCGCAAGGTAGTTTTAACTTAGCTGTTGATGACATGATCACAAACTTAGATGCTGAACTTGGTTCATTTAAAACCCGTGTCAAAGAAGACAAAATAGCCAATGTTAATCATAAAGACGGCAGCAGTGGTGGCAGTTTATATTTCTTATTAATGTTACTAACTGCTATGTTAATTTTAAAACAACACGAGCAAATAACTAAACAGCTCTACATTAAACTAACAAGCGTTTATCGCTAAAGCTTTAGAATTCCTAAAAAAGGTTATATCCTGCCCTTTTGAAATATCTTAGATAAAGGGCTTTCATGCTTTCTCGATTATTACCTCTGGCGCTGATCACACCTACAGCCTTTAATTCTTTCGCCGCGCAAAACGACATTGAACGCATTACCACTACAGCATCTCGTGCTGAGGTACGCGCCGATCCTCTACCTTTAGTAATAAGCAGTATCACTAAAGCGCAGTTAGATTTAATCGCACCGACCCATATCGAGCAAGTATTAAAGCAAGTTGCAGGTGCCAATGTACAACATGGTAACGGTCAAGAATATTTGCCCGCACTGCGCTCTCCGGTGCTTTCTGGCGCTGGCGCCTGTGGCGGTATTTTAACAGCCGAAGATGGCATCCCCCTGCGTGCGGCAGGCTTTTGCAATATTAACGAATTGTTTGAAGCGCACACCGAAATGGCGCAACGTATTGAAGTTTTAAAAGGCCCAGGCTCTGCCCTTTACGGCTCAAATGCTGTGCATGGCGTAATTAATGTGATCACCCCTGATACCACTTATGATGAACATTTGCTCGGCGTTGATTTAGGCTCTTACGGTTACAACCGGTTCAAACTGCGCAGCGGAAAAGATTTAGGCAATCAAGGATTTGGTATTAATGCCAGTATCACTCGCGATACCGGATACCGTGATGACGAAAGCGTAGACCAAGAAAAGCTCAATCTGCGCCATCGCTATACAAGTGATGATCTATCCGTCACTACAGGATTGAGCTATACCCACTTAGATCAAAAAACTGCCGGATTTATTGAAGGCTTTGAAAGCTATAAAAACGATGAAATAGCCCAGCAAAACTTTGATCCTGATGCATTTAGAAAAGCCCGCTCATTTCGGCTTTGGTCAAAAACACAATGGCAAACAGCAAAAGATACGCTAACCATTACCCCGTATGTGCGCAATCAAAGTATGACCTTCTTTAAGCATTTTTTACCGGGCACACCGCTTGAAGAAAACAGCCAAAATGGCGTTGGCGTGCAATCACTTTGGCAGCATGCGTATTCAAACGAATTAACTGTTAATTTAGGGCTAGACAGCGAATACACCCGTGCAGATTTTTTGCAATATCAAGACGAGCCAACTCAAGGTTCAGCATTTTTAGTAGCAACTGTGCCACAAGGTAAGCATTACGATTACGATGTAACCAGCACCCTACTCGCCCCTTTTATTAGCCTTGATTGGCAATGGCAGCAACTCGCTATCAGTTTAGGCGCACGCTTTGAGCAGCTTGATTACGACTACACCAATAATATGCTGGCTGGTCGCACTGACGAGAATGGCAGCGAATGTGGATTTGGCGGTTGTCGTTACTCGCGCCCGCCAAGTAGTAAGAATACCTTTACAAATACATCGCCTAAACTTGGCTTGAGTTATCAATTAAGTGCTGATAATTATTTATATGCAAACCTATCTCGCGGTTACCGTGCGCCGCAAGCGGCTGAACTTTATCAGCTACAGCGCGAACAACAAGTGGCTGATCTCGAATCTGAAACAGCAGACAATCTAGAAGTGGGCCTCAAAGGGCAATATCAACAACTGCATTATGTATTCTCAGCGTATGCGATGAATAAACAAAACGTGATTTTTCGCGACAGCGACTTTTTTACCATTAATGATGGGCAAACTCAGCACCGTGGTATTGAACTGGAGCTGGATTATCAACTTACTCAGTCGATTCAACTTGCCCTAGCAGCAAGCCATGCAATACACACATACGACTATGACCAAGTTTTATCTGAAGTAAACATTAACGGTAACGACATAGACACAGCACCGCGTAATATCGCCAACCTACAAGCTAACTGGCAAGTCACCAATAACACCTTAATTGCTATTGAGTGGCATCATGTCAGTGACTATTTCACCGATCCTGAAAACCAACACAGTTACGCAGGCCATGACTTACTAAATTTACGCGCAGCATGGCAACTGACTGAACAATTGAAACTAACCGCGCGCATTAACAATCTATTTGATACCGCCTATGCAGAGCGTGCCGATTACACCAGCTTTACTGGCGACCGTTATTTTCCTGGGCGACCACGTAATATAATGTTCTCAGCAAGTTACGCTTGGTAAATATTGAATTAAGTGATTTCTGCTATTACTCAAACTTTTTCTTTTTATCATGGCGATATGATTTTGAGTTGTAAGTTGCAGTCATCACTTTATCAACTCCAGCTAAAATCGACTCTTTTAAACCACTTAAGAGCAAGACTTCTTGTGACCTTGAAACATACTCTATAACCCCTTGAGCTAACGATTCAACAATCTCTTGCGCATTCCTAATTACGATATGACCTTGATTAGCCAGCTTAATTAAGTGATCACAGTCTGGAAACTCTTTGCTCTTACAAATATTAAGTGCCATTTTATTATTGATGGTTGGATAAATTAATGTATGAGTAATATCAAAAGGTGGAGAAACAAAAATATTGCTCATATCTGGCGTGTACTGCAGCGCAAAATTTTTAAGATGGGCGTCACCGTTACCAATTAAACAACTGAAAACGATGTACTTATACATTTTTTCAACTTCGAGCATATTATTCGTGTACAAATAGGTTGCTTTCAGTAGGGTTTCGTAACTTCCCCGATATTTTTCATCGGGATCTGAAGAGCGCTTCATCAAAGTTGTAAAGTCTTCATAACCTAGCAACTGAGTGCCACTTTCACCACGATCAAAGCGTTCAATCACAAATGTTTCAAGGTTATCAGATAAATACGTATTTGGCGGTGCTAGACCGCAATATTTAGCTGCTTGCATGCACACATATTCATTAACAGTAAGCAGCTCAAACTCTTCATCAAATGATTTTACGATCAGATCTTTTTGATGAACTGTTCGCTCAACACTTGTAATACTTACTTTGGGTTGCATTCCTGACAAGGTATTCCTGAGATAGTATTTTTCTAATAACTGCGGAAATAAAGGCTGTGCATGCGAATACGTAAGAATATCGTTAAGTGACACGCTATCAACTTGCGGTAATTTAAAGTCACCTTGGTAAGATAACATGCCAATACCATCACTTCCTTGCAAAGCTAATAAGTACATGTCGTTAACTTTGGCGTAACGAGCAAGCCTTTGTGCAATGTATCTACGGTTATGCCCTTCATGTCAACAACAACCGAAAAGTGATCCACTCCACCATTTGAATAATGATCCACTATTTATTAAGGTTTTCCATTAATCCGGCTTGTTTCTTTTCTTTGATCCTATAACTTTCCCCCTTAATTTGA